>JAFSLL010000139.1 GCA_017448455.1 Oscillospiraceae bacterium
CAGTTCAAACTTACCGGCTGTAGCTCCGTTTTCCGCATCGACACGCATCTGCAGATTTTTCTTGGTGCTGTCAGTCAGCACTTCTCCCAGGAGTTCTGCAAACTTGGCAGCATGCTCCGCCTCCTCAAGGCCGGCCTTTTCCCAATACAGACCAATCTCGGGATAGCCCTCGCGGTGAGCAACGCGGGCCATTGCCAGATACATGCCTACCTCAGAGCATTCTCCTTCAAAATTAGAACGGAGACCGGCGATAATCTCCTCGCGAACCTCTTCAGGAACATCATCGCCAAAGACTTTACCAACGCCGACCACATGCTCAGCAGCCCAGGTCAGTTCTTCCGCCTGAAGCGTGAAACGTTCACCGGGCACTTTGCAGACCGGGCACCTTTCGGGAGGAGTATCTCCCTCATGAACATAGCCGCACACCGGACATACCCATTTTTTCATAGCTTTCCCTCGCTTTCTTATTGTTATGAAATATGATACTGAATTGCCGTTTGGCTTTTCTATAAATTATCATAAGTACATATCTTTGTAAAGGGCAATTGTGTGAACTTTCTGGAGGTCTTGCTAAATACAGCCGGCTATCAGATTCAGAAGCTTTTCACGCTGTGCATCGGTCAGCGCATAATAGAGGTGTCGCCGCCATTCCGCAGAATACCAGCTGGATCTTGCCAGTTCAATCTTGTTTCCCTCTTCATCCAGCTCCCATTCTCCGTCATCGTCAACTTTATAGGCAAGGTTCTCAGCATCTTCTTTCATCAGCTGATCGAGCTCCTCCGTCAGAACCGGGAAACCATACATACTCCCGGCATAGTCAGATGAAAGGAAAAAGCGGAAAAAAGCGGAAATCGACTCATATTTCTCCTCCGGGCAATTTCGGCTGACCGCGAGCATTTCATCAAACACCAGCCGTGAGGCGGATGCATCTGCCGTTGGCCACCCCGCAAAGCAAACGCCGTTTTCGAAATAGGAATCATACCACTTCAAATCATCCAGGCTGCCAATCTTCGCCTGAATAAGGAGAAGATTTCCTGCATAGATTCTGCTCTCCACTGTACGCGGATCGTAAATATAACTGTTGTAGTTATATTCTTCCGGCTGAATTGCCGAGAAAGATTCAATCTGCTCCCGAAGGCTGTCCGTTTCTGAAGAAGTCTCCCGCAGCGCCCTTCTGTTTACGGCAAGGAGGTCGTCTTTCAGTCTCTCCGCAGTATAAAACGGTTCATAGAGGCTGCTGCCATATGGCATTTTTTCCAGTTTGTCGTTCAGGTAGTCAAAGGAAAATGTCTTAGCGTCCGCAAGCTGTGCGGCATCTCCCGCCATACTTAGGATCCGAAAGCATCCTGACAGACGATACAGAGAATCTCCGCCTTCCTGCAGTGCTTGAAAGACCGCGGGAATGATTGTGTTTTGTGATCCGACTCCTGTTCTGGGAAGCGCAGTGTCAATCGGCGCCAGCTTATCCTCACTGAGCAGCTGTAAAAAACCATCCTCATCCAGGATGAGAAGATCCGGAAGCTCATCCTGGCTTCTGTCCTGCCTGTTCGACAGATCGATCGGTTCAATGCGGACATCATTATTTTGTCGATTGAAATCCAGAATAACCTGCTTCATGCTCACCGTAATCTGGCGGAAGCCCAATGTGAGAGCAGAAGTCGGTTCCACCTCTTCCGGTCCTGCAACCAAGTACAGTTCTCTGGTCTTCCCGGTCTCTGCCTCGAATTCATGATGGAGGATGTGGATGCTTTCGTCATCCAGAACATACAGTTCTCCGATATAAACCGGGTCGACTCCCAATGCAAGCAGAGATACAATCGGTTCGAGCGTAAAGTCCCGCAATGACAGAGAGAACAGCTCCGTATTGCATACACAGCAGAGCGTGTCATCCGAAAAACCGGCACAGAACAAGTGTGCGTCTGCCGGAATTTCCTGCGGAACCGTAACCGATTGGTCCGTCGGGTCAATGATGCTGAGCCATTGCCCATCTTCATCAGAGAGGACCACTGCAAGAAGGCCGTTACCAGTTTTTTGGAGCTGCCGGATCCGCATCGGAGCTTCTACAGTAAAAACGGTTTCTCCATCTGTCCTGAAAAATAGAATCGATCTGCCGAGCGGAGCGGCCAGAAGGCCGTTCTGGAAACAAACCAGATTACCGCAGTCCAAGCCCCCGCCTTCTGCCGCTGCTGTGATCTCATGACAGCTGATTTCGGTTCCGTCCGATTCAAGCCTGCGAATATAATAATGATCTTCCGTAAAAAAAGGTGAATCAGTCCTGTTCTCGCGCCAGCCCTCATAACTGCTTTCCAGCGCAAGGATTTCGTTATTTTCATCCAGCCGAAAGGCGCGCGGGCGCGACTGGGAAAAATAGAGCTGCGCCTCCGGTGGTACAGGCGGAGCCGACATCGGTACATAATTGGCTACCGCAGACCGCTTTCCGTCTTCTCCGATCAGGACCAGTTCACTTTCATAAACGTCATATCGCCCGTCGTTTAAAAAATCAGGATCTTCCATTCGTTCTTCCGGAATATCCTCTCCTGTTTTCCGATTAACCAGGGCAAGAAAACCGTTCCCGATCTGCTGCTGAAAAAGAACCGCCTCGCTTTTTTCCGCGATCACAGATGACTCTGCCCTATAAACACGAATGGTTTCCGGCTGTATCTCTTCAGCGAATTCTGCATTTCCCGCAGTCGTTTCCTCTCCGTCCAGTTCGTCTGTCTTCTCAAAACCGCAGGCAGAAAAAGGAACCAGCAGGAGTGCCAAAAGCAGGGATATGCATCCTCTCTTCAGCCGCTCAAGTCTCATCGTATTCCCCCGTAAGTGATGTGTGGTTTATGATACCACACTCTTATGCAGGAGGCAAGCGAGGGTTTATTTCTTAAAATAGTATAAATCTTTTTACTCCTGTGCTATACGGATTTGACAAGCTATGGTATAATGCGTACTATCCCTTTTGGGGAGGTGAATTATGGCCGATAAAAAAGTTGCCGAACCCAAAGTCAAACAGAATAACGCGGCACTCCATACCGCGCTGAAAGCGACCGGATATACCATCGACGCTGCCTCAGCGACAATCAGTACCGTTCTTCGGGTTGTTGGATCTATCCTTCTTATTCTGTTTATTGCCGGGCTTCTCTTTACCTGCATTTTCGCCTACTATGTCAAAACCTGCCTGACACCGGAACTGGATCTTTCGCTCGAAGACTACCAGCTAAGCGAAGCAAGCACCATCTGGTATCAGGACATTTCCGGGGAATGGCAGTCCGGCATCACAATCGGAGGAAATCAGAAACGCATCTGGGTCGAATATGAGGATATACCCAAGTATATGGAGCAGGCCCTGATTGCGATTGAGGACAAGCGCTTTTATGAGCACAAGGGCGTAGACTGGTATCGAACTGCCGGCGCATTCATTCAAATGTTCGCGCGAATGGAAACAAGTTATGGCGGTTCCACGATTACTCAGCAGCTTCTGAAAAATCTGACCGGAAAGGATCAGGTCACCGTTCAGCGGAAACTTACCGAAATTTTCGGCGCTCTTGAACTCGAAAAAAAGTATGATAAACAGGAAATACTGGAATACTACCTGAATGCGGTCTATTTTGGTGAAGGCTGCTGGGGCGTCGGGATCGCCGCTCAAACCTATTTTGGCAAAGATGTTAAGGATCTCAGTCTGGCCGAATGCGCTGCCATCGTCGGGATCACCAACAAGCCGACATATTATGATCCCTTCTATAATGAGGAGAATAATAAAAAGCGCCAGGAAACAATCCTCCGTGAAATGTATGAGCAGGGATATATTGATTACAGCACCTGGAAAGAAGCTGTTGCAGAGGAACTGGTCTTTACGCGCACGCCAAATCAGGAATACCATCAGGAAATCTACTCCTATTATGAAGAAGTAGTCATTTATGATGTAATCCGCGATCTGATGAACACAAAAGGCTTAAATTTTGAAGCCGCGGAAAGACTGCTGTATAACGGCGGCTATCAGATCTACAGCTGTATGGACGCACGCATCCAGGATATCGTGGACGCACTGTATTCCGATCCGGACCTGATGCCGAAGGGCGGACGATATGAACAGCAGTTCCAAAGTGGAATTGTAATCATGAATCCGTACGACGGAAGAATCCTGGCACTCTGTGGCGGTGTTGGAGAAAAAACCATCAACTTCGGACTAAACCGTGCAGTTCCCGTGAGCTCAGGCGGTGTTAATTACGGTGGAGCCACCCGTTCCCCCGGATCAGCGATCAAGCCGCTGGCAAGTTATGGGCCGGCACTGAATGAAGGACTGATCACGCCTGATACGCTGGTCAACGATTCAGCAAACATTGTTCTTGCCGGTACAAGCTGGTACCCGCACAATGACAACTATGAAAACTATGGTGTTCTTTCGATCTATCAGGCGCTGAAATGGTCCCTGAATACCGTCGCAGCCCAAATTGTCGATAAGTTGCCAAACGGGCCGTCAACATCCTATGATTATCTGACACAAAGGCTAGGCTTTACAAGTCTTGTTCCCGATGACGCCTCCTATGCTCCGATGGCGCTTGGCCAGTTGACAAACGGTGTGTCCGTTCGGGAGATGGCCCAGGCATACTGCGCGCTTGTCAATGACGGAATCTTTACATACAGCAGAACTTATTCCATGGTTACTGACAGCCGCGGCAATATCGTATTGGACAACGTTCCTCAAACCATTGCCGCTTTTGATCCAAACACGGCCTACTCGCTGACCTATATGCTGAAAAATGCCGTTGACGAGGGCACAGGTACCGACGCCAAGCTCACGAACATGCCTGTTGCGGGAAAAACAGGTACTTCCGGTGAATACAAAGACCGTTGGTTTGCCGGTGTTACCCCTTATTACGTCGGCGTCGTATGGATGGGTTTTGACATCCCTGAGCGGATTAACTCTTCCGGGAATCCCGCCGCCAGAGTATGGCGACAGGTGATGAACAAGGTGCACAGCGGTCTGACCTGGACCGACTTCACCTACCCTTATCTTGGACCGGATACTCACCTTTTCATTGATGCGCCTGCTGAATCTGCAAGAAGCGATCAGGATCTCATCGAAGAGGGCATCATCACCGATGACTTTGACAGCGAGTATTACTGGGGCAATGTTTATAATGGCGATTCTGTCTATGAGCAGCCCTCCGGCGGAAATGACACGGTAGTCATTATCGGGGGGTAAACGAGGAAAAATCTTGACATTTAATTTTCAATATGTTACAGTTTGATTACATTTATGGAGGTGTTTGCTTTGGCGAAAACACTGGAATACAAGGGACATCCCCTTCAGCGGAAAGATAATTTTATTTATTACGGAAGCTTTGCCGACAAGTACATCATTATGATGCAGATTCTGGAAACCAAGAAAGTAAAGGATCTCGATGTTGCGACCAAAGTTGCCGTACAGCTCCAGCTGACTGACGCCACGGTCAAATCCAGAGACCGTATTGTCAAAAAGACAGAGAAAGACAGTCTGTATGCGGCAATTGACGTTGCGGCAGTCTGGCTCGAACGGGCGTTAGCGTCGAGGTAGGCCCAGTACATCTTTCAGAAGATCAAACCAAGAAGGAAAGAATCATGCGCACGAAAATCGTTCGTACTCTTCTGCTGTCGATCCTGATTTTCTCGCTGTTTTCCGTAACAGCCTTTGCGGAAGAGGCCACCGTTACCGCAACGGAGGTCAATGTCCGCACCGGCCCCGGAACCAGCTATTCCATTTTCGAGTCGTTGAAACAGGGCACGACCGTTTCCGTCATGAACCGTTCCAATGCCGACTGGTATCTGGTCAGCTGGGATGGCAACAGCGGATATGTCTATTCGAAATTCCTCCAGATTACCGCAGAAGATAAATCAGCAGAGATCACCGTTTCCCAGAACAGCAGTCCTGGCTATATCAACGCCATGTATGTCTGTCTGCGTTCCGGACCGGGTACCAATTATACCATTCTCGGGACTTACAGCAACGGAAAAACACTGACCATCACCGGCAGCTCCGGTGCGTGGACTGCCGTGACCATTGACGGGAAAGACGGTTTTGTTTTCAGTGACTTTGTATCCGCCGGTTCTGTTTCCGCAGCGGTGGTTGAGCAGGAAGAATTTCGCGGGAACGCGGTCTCCTCCTCGAGCGCGGATGAGGATTTGCCGGTTGTGATCATCGGCGCTGAGGGGGCTTCTCAGCCGGCGTCCGCGGCTGAAAGCTCCGCATCACTCGGAAACAGCCCATCGAACGGAACGGCAGTGCCCTCCCCCACGGTCTCCGTTCCCCCTGAACAGAATTCCGGCAGCTCTGCTGAAAAAACAGTTGCTGTTCCGGATTCATCCGTAGGTGCTTCCTCCACAAACACCGCCAATGCTGTCATTACCGGCAATGCTGTCCGATTCCGTACCGGACCGAATTCAACTTACAGTATCATTGACACCTATGACAGCGGCAAACAGGTTACCGTAACCGGCCAATCCGGGTATTGGAAAGCCGTAACAATCGACGGCGTGAGCGGTTATGTTCATTCTGATTATATCCGCATGACTTCCGGCAGTACCGAATCTGTCGCAGCAGACCTTGCCGCTTCCAATACTCCCGCAGCAGATCAAAGTACGCCCGACACCTCCATTGACGGGTATATCACTGCCAGCAACGTGCGTCTGCGTGAGAATGCCTCCATGTCCGCCCGGATTCTGACCGAAATGAACTTCGGAAACGCAGTCAAGATTCTCAACCAGTCCGGCGACTGGACGAAGGTCAATCACAAGGGTACGATCGGCTATGTCTCATCCGCATTTGTAACGGAAGGGATCTATGAACCTGCGGTCAGCGCACCTGCTGCCAGTGTGTCTTCCGCCACCAGCGCGGCGCTCGGAAAAGAGATTGCGGAATACGCGCTGCAGTATGTCGGTTCTCCTTACAGCTGGGGCGGCAATTCTCCCGCTACCGGTTTTGACTGTTCCGGCTTCGTTCAGTATGTCTTCGCGCATTTCGGCTACACGACCAGCCGTGTGGCAAATGACGTCACCAGAGACGGTGTCCATGTTGATCCCGCTGACCTGCAGGTCGGTGACGTGCTTTGCTTCTATTCCAGCAGCAATTATGTCGGGCATGTCGGCATCTATATCGGCAACAACACCTTTGTCCACGCTGCCAACTCTGCCACCGGCGTTGTTACCACCTCTCTTTCTACAGGCTATTACGCAACGCGTGGTTATGAGATTCGAAGAATCACCTGATCATTCTTTCCTCGGGAAATAACAAAACTCCGCTCTCGAGCGGAGTTTTGTTATTTCCCGACACAGAAACGGGAGAAAATCCGATTTGTAATATCTTCCGTAACGCTGGATCCGGTCAGCTCACCGAGCGCCTGCATGGCACGTTCCGACTCGGTCAGGACAATATCCGGCGTCATCCCATTTTCCAGGGCAGTCAACGCCGCCTCCAGGCTTTCCGCGGCTCTGCCAACCGCATTCGCCTGACGGGCATTGGTCAGGATCTCTCCGGCCGGTGCCTGGATTTCCGGATAGAGTCCGGACACGGTTTCTTCCAGTAAGTCCATGCCTTCTCCTGTAACCGCACTCAATCTGACAACCGGAAGTGACGTAGAAATCGGCAGATCCGTCTGGGGCAGATCCGACTTGGAGAGCACAACCAAGCCCTGTTTTGCGTTTTCCGCTGTCTGCAGGACTGTTTTCAGCTCTTCATCCGTTTCCATGCTGCCGTCGATGACCGCCAGAACCAGTCCCGCCTCCGACGCCGCCTGAAGGCTGCGCTGAATTCCCAGTTTCTCAACGGGATCATCTGTTTCATGAATACCGGCGGTATCAATCAGGCGCAGTGTTACTCCGCCGAAACGGATGCGTTCTTCAATCGTGTCCCGGGTTGTCCCCGGAATATTTGTCACAATAGCCCGCTCGTAGCCAAGAAGGGCATTCATCAGCGAACTTTTCCCGGCATTCGGGAGCCCGATGATTGCCGTCGGGATGCCGTTCTTCATAACGGAACCGCGTTCAAAGGTCTTCAGCAGACGCTGCAGACTCTGCAGGGCGCTTTCCATCTGCCCGCAGTAGTCGCGGATTCGAAACTCCTCGATATCCTCGTCCGGATAGTCCAGCACGGCATAGAAATGGGCGCTGATCCCGGCAAGCGTATCATAAACCTGAGCGGCAATCCTGTGAATGCTGCCGGACAGCTGCCCTGCCGCATTGCGGACCGCTTCCCTGCTCTCCGCATCGATCAGGTCAATGACAGCCTCCGCAGAGCTGAGATCCATTCGACCATTGACAAACGCGCGCCGGGTAAACTCACCGGGTCCTGCCTGGCGGGCCCCAAAAGCGAAGAGCTCCTGCAGGAGGGTACGCAGCAGCATCGGGGAGCCGTGACACTGAAACTCCGCCGTGTCCTCGCCGGTATAGCTTTCCGGTCCTCTGCTGACAGTACAGAGGCAGAGATCCAGCAGCTCTCCCGAACTGCTGTGCAGTTTTCCGTATACCAGTTTCCGGTCTGGCTGTTCCCGCAGCGGCTTTCCCACGAATGGTGAAAATAGCCGATCGGCAATGGCAATGGCCTGATCCCCGGACATACGGACAATCCCGATTGCCGCAATCTGATTGCCGGTTGCGATCGCTGCTATGGTATCTGACACCGTACTTCTCCTCTAATAAAACTGCCCCCGCAAATACGGGGGCTTCATCCGTTTCCAATTACCCGCTGATTTTTCCTGTTGTGATCAGTTCGTTCTGGCATGGCCTTCGTCGGCACGTTCCGAAATAAAATAGCTCAGAGCCAGAAGACTGTCAGAGAAGTGAACATTCTCCACCAGGATCGGGCTGTCCGGTTCGGTCAGCTCCATATTGGTAAAGTTCCAAATCGCTTCAATCCCGTTTTCTGCCAGAATATTGGTGACGCTGACCGCAACTTCCTGCGGAACTGCCAGAACCGCAAGTGAAATATCATTTCTGCTCAGGAAGTCCTGCATTTCATCCTCATGATAAATCGGGACACCTTTAAACTTTGATCCAACCAGACTGTCCTTGATATCAAACGCGGCAACGAGGTCCACACCGCAGTCGGCAAAACTGAAGTTGTCCATCAGCGCATGGCCGATATTGCCAACACCGACCAGAATGGCCTTAAAGCCGCGGTTCATCCCCAGAATCGACGCGATCTGCTCCCGCAGTGCCATCACATTATATCCGTACCCCTGCTGTCCGAACTCGCCGAAACAGCTGAAATCCTGACGGATCTGAGACGGAGTCAGGCCGAGCTGCTGCCCCAATTCAAAGGAAGAAACCCTGTTGATCCCCGCTGCCTGCAATTCATCCAGTTTACGCAGATACCGTGGCAAACGCCGAATGACATTATTCGACACCTTTACTCGTTTCACAATACCCCTCCTGATCAACAATGCGGCATGGCCGGTCGTGAACTGTCTGTTTCTCCGTTGCGCCTGACAATACTATAACACATTCACTTCCCGGCTTCAAGAAGAGAATTGTTTCAAAGAAATACAATCCGTAATCAGGAACCTCTCACCGCAGATCCCGTTTGACAGAAGCGGCTATCTTCCTGATCTCATCCAGACTGTTCACATGTACCAGCTCCTGCCGGTATACCCCGGAATATGCGACACCGTGCAGATACCACGGAAGCTGGTGCCTGGCTTCCAGGCAGGCGGAATGCTCTCCGCGCTGCTGCGCGAGCCATTCAATCTGCTTCACCGCCGCATCCATCCGGTCTGCAAGAGGCGGCAGTTCCGGTTCCGGCAAGCCCGCCAAAGCGGCATTCACACGCGCAAACAGCCAGGGATCTCCAAAACACCCCCTGCCGACCATGACCATGTCACAGCCGGTAAAACGCAGCAGACGCACGGCATCTTCGCCGGAAAAAACATCTCCGTTTGCCGTAACGGGAATTTTCACCGCCTGTTTGACTTCCCGGATGATCCCCGGATCAGAGCGGCCGGAATATAGCTGCGCCCGGGTTCTGCCATGAACCGTAATGGCAGCCGCTCCTGCCTGCTCACAGATTTCCGCGAACTCGACCGCGTTCACGTTCCCGTTATCCCAGCCCTTCCGGAACTTTACCGTAACCGGCACAGAGACACTCTTACAGACTGCCTCGATGATCCTCGCCGCCAGTTCCGGCGTCCGCATCAGTGCCGAACCGTCACCGCTCTTCACGATCTTGCCTACCGGGCAGCCCATGTTGATATCCAGAATCTGCGCGCCGGAGATCTCCAGCGCCATCTGTGCCGCTTCCGCCATCACCTCCGGCTCATGGCCGAACAGCTGTACGGCAGCAGGCATTTCCTCCTGCGGAAGGAAAAGCAGTTCCCTGCTCTTCTGATCGTGATAGACCAGTGCGCGCGCACTGACCATCTCACTGGTCGTAAGCGCGGCGCCGCAGCTTCTGCAGAGTCTGCGCAAAGCGAAATCCGTAACCCCGGCCATCGGCGCAAGCACCACACGGCCGGGGATCTCCACGTTACCAATCTTCATAAATCCAGATCCAGCCCAACCGGACAGTGGTCGGACCCCATAATCTCCGGCAGAATATAAGCGTCTTTTACCTTTTCGCGCAGGCGATCTGAAATCACAAAATAGTCTATCCGCCAGCCGACATTCCGCGCTCTCGCAGCCGCGCGATAGCTCCACCAGGAGTAGGCATCCCGACGGTCCGGATAGAGCCAGCGAAAGCTGTCCGTAAACCCGGCCGCCAGAAGTTCTGTAAATTTGCCACGCTCCTCGTCGGAAAAGCCCGGATTGCCGATATTGGTCTTCGGATTCTTCAGGTCAATCTCCTGATGGGCAACATTCAGATCTCCGCAGGCAATCACCGGTTTGCAGCGGTCCAGTTCCTGCAGGTAAGACCGAAACGCATCTTCCCACTGCATCCGGTAATCGATCCGGCGAAGTCCGTCCTGCGCGTTGGGCGTATAGACGCAGACCAGAAAATGATCCTCAAATTCCAGTGTCACCGCGCGGCCTTCCGTGTCGTGCTCCGGAACACCGAGGTTGCAGCGGACGGAAAGCGGCTGCTTTCTGGTATAAACCGCCGTTCCGGAGTAACCTTTTTTCTCAGCATAACTCCAATAGCTCTCATAGCCGGGAAGCTGAAGATCCAGCTGCCCTGCCTGCAGTTTTGTCTCCTGCAGACAGATGCAGTCGGCATTCAGCGGAAGCACCTGTTCCGAAAAGCCTTTTTTCTCAACTGCCCGCAGGCCGTTCACATTCCACGAAATGTATCTGGTCACCGTACTCCCTCCTGTCGTGCCCGTGCGTCCGAGAGTGCCGCGTCACGCAGACGGGGCGGTTCTCCCGCAGCAAGATCCTTCGTTCCGGCCGTTTTCACCGCACACAGATACTTGATCGGGACCTGCTCCTGCAGAAAACGGTTTTCGTAATCCGTCAGGATTCCCTTCTGTCCGTCCGCGTGCCGATCTCTTGTGATCTCGATCAGGTCCCATCCTTCTTCCAGAAACTGATTCACAGACCAGTCAAAAAGCGGAAGATTGTCCGTCTTGAACTGAATCACTCCTCCCGGGGGAAGAAGGTATGCGTATCTGCGCAGAAAAGAAGGCGCGGTCAGACGAAACTTCGCGTCACGGCTCTTGGGCCAGGGATCGCAGAAATTGATATAAATGCGGTCAACCTCTCCCGCCTCGAAGATCTCCGGGAGACGGGCAGCGTCAAAATCCAGAAAACAGACGTTCCGGAGGCCGGACGCACTGGCCCGTTCCATTGCGAGAATCATGGCATCGGGGACCTTTTCGATTGCGACCAGATCCGCGTCTGCCTCTTCTGCCGCCAGCGCGCAGGTAAAACTCCCTTTCCCGCATCCAATCTCGAGTAGGAGCGCTCTCCCTTCTCTCCGCCAGTTTCCGCGGCGCAGTTCGGGTTCTTCCACCAGGTAGTCTTTGCAGCGTTCCATTCGCGGCTCCAGGTTATGCCGCTTTCTCATTCTCAATCCGATCACATCCTCGGGCGAAGCATATCACAGCTTTCGAAAAACATCAAGCGCCTCTTCACAAATGAGCGGAAACGTGGTATGATACGCGAAAAAACGAAGGGAATAACACAATGGAAACCTATACTTACCGCCCGAAGGGCGTCTGTTCACAGCAGATGGAGATCAGCATTGAGGATGACCGGATCGTAAATCTGAATGTCATCGGCGGATGCAGCGGCAACCTGCAGGGAATCAGCAAACTGGTTGTGGGCATGCCGGTTGATGAGGTGATTGCGCGCCTTGAAGGAATCCGCTGCGGATGGAAAGACACCTCCTGTCCGGATCAGCTCTCCAAAGCACTGAAAGCGATGAAGGCAGAACAGGTCCATGCGCAGGCTTGAAGATGTTCTGACAGAATCCTTCTCTGCCATCGGTATTTCCTGCACAGACCGGCAGCTGGAACAGTTTCGGCAGTACTATGCCCTTCTGGAAGAACGAAACAGGCAGATGAATCTGACCGCCATCACCGGTGAAGAAGAGGTGGCCCTGCTCCACTTTGTCGACAGCGCTACGATTCTCCCGCATCTTCCGGGGAATGCACGCCGGATTCTGGATGTGGGCAGCGGCGCCGGTTTTCCCGGGCTGGTTCTCAGGATCCTGCGTCCGGATCTGGAGCTGACCCTGATCGACAGCCAGCAGAAGCGGGTGCTGTTTCAGCAGGATGTATGCTCTTTTCTCGGTTTGGAAGGCGTGCACTGCCTCCATCTTCGTGCCGAAGAGGCCCCTCTCTCCATGCGGGAGGCCTTTGACGTGGTCACCTCCCGGGCTGTTGCACGGCTGAATGTTCTCTCAGAGCTGTGCATGCCCTTTGTCGCTGTAAACGGCAGCTTTTTCGCCATGAAGGGCGCCGCGGCGCAGGAAGAGCTGAGTGAGAGCACTCATGCGCTCTCTCTCCTCGGCGGAGATGCTCCCCGACTGATCCCCTGCCCGATTCCCGGAAAAGATGCAGAGCACGCCCTGGTTGTCTGCAGCAAAAGAAAGGCTACTCCCGCGCGATATCCGCGTCGCTTCGCCCAGATCCGCAAACAGCCTCTGCAGTAGAAAACTGTCCTTTCAATCTGTTTATTCTTAAGTTCCAAAATGGTCATTGACTGTTTTTCAAAACAGATATAGAATATACCCGAAAAGAAATTATCCCGGATGGATGATATGATTATATCTTCCTCCGGGAGTTTTTTGCCTTAATTTCTTATTCTTTCCGAACCGGAGGATCTTTCGATGAAGTTCACTCTCCGCAGTCTTCTGCTCGATCTTCTTTTTTCCGCTGTCGGCAGCGCCATTGTGGCCATCCCCATAGCCATGTTTAACGTACCGAATGACATTGCTCCCGGAGGCGTATCCGGTCTCGCAACCGCTCTGGCACATATCAGCCCCCTTACGGTCGGTGTCTGGACCCTGGTTCTGAATGTTCCGCTGCTGCTCTTCACATTTCGTCTTTTAGGCTTCCGTTCGCTTGCCGCTACCGGTATCTGCACACTGCTGCTGTCTTTCTTCATTGATTATTTCTCAGCGGTTATCCCGCCTTATACGAACAATGTCCTGCTTGCCGCCATTGCCGGAGGCGCGCTTTGCGGTCTCGGAACCGGTCTGCTGTTTCTGCGCGGGATCACAACAGGCGGGACCGACCTGCTTGCCCTTCTCCTGCACAGGCCTTTCCCGAATGTCCCGAGCGGAACCATGCTGATGATCATTGACGTTATGGTTGTAACATTCGCCGTCCTCGTATTTCGCGACATTGAAGTCGCGCTCTACTCCGCCATCTCCATTTTCATCTGCTCCAAGGTGATTGACGCACTCACGCAGGGTGTTGATTATGCCAAAGTCATCTATGTAATCACGTCCCGCGGTGAAGAAGTCTCCCGCATTCTGAACGAGCAGACGAACCGCGGGGCCACCATTCTTCCCGCGCAGGGCGGGTACACGCTTCAGGAAAAACAGATGGTTATCACGGTCACCAAACGGAATGTGCTCTCCCAGACACTGCATCTGATCCGTATGGCAGACCCCGACGCCTTTCTCTATGTTACGGATTCCACCGAAGTACACGGTGAAGGCTTCAAAGCCTGAGCGCTCATCGACACAAGGGAACCGGCCGCGTCCGTTCCCGATTGACAGACCATCTGCAGGCTGTTAAGATGCTGTCGGAGAAGAACAACGCAGGGAGGCATGTCCCATGAAACAGCGCAAGCGTAATACCGGTGTCGGTTTCCGGATTTTCTATCCGGTGTTCAGCCTGATCTACTTTGCACTTCTGGAATTGAACAAAAACCCGGTGTTCGTCTGGGCAGCGGCACTGCTTGTGATCATAGGCTATGCCGTGGTGAGAAGAAAGCTTCTTTCCGGCAGGAAGCTGCCTGTCCGCCTACTCGCTTTCCTCTGCCTGTGCGCCGTTCTGACCGGACTGCTGCTCTTTGCAGTCGGCCCTGTCAGGCTGCATCCGGCTGTAGAAGGGAAAACCGGCGGACAGACCGACGTGATTACCGTCGATGACGGCCCGCTCACCGGCCTGTATACAGCAGACCGCGCTGTGGAAGTCTATGCCGGGATTCCTTATGCCGCCCCGCCTGTCGGGGAACTGCGCTGGCGGGAGCCGCAGGATCCGGAGCCCTGGGAGGGCGTTCTTAGCGCGGACTCTTTCGCGCCGATGTCCATGCAGCCGCAGAGTTCCGCCATATACAATTCGCTCGCTCAGATCATCGGGTACCACGACTACCGGGTTTCCCTGACAGACAATTACCGCGATGCCAATGCCGAGGACGCTCTCTACCTGAACATCTGGAAGCCCGCCGGGAAACAGGAAAAGCTGCCGGTTCTGGTCTATATTCATGGCGGCTCTCTGCAGACCGGTCAGCCCTGGTACGCAGATTACAGCGGAGAGGGACTTGCCCGGAAAGGTGTCATTGTCGTCAACATGGGATACCGTCTCGGTGTTTTCGGCTTTCTTGCCACCGAAGAGGCAAGGGCAGAGTCTCCCAACGGCACTACCGGGAACTACGGTCTTCTGGACCAGATCAAAGCGCTGGAGTGGGTGCAGAAGAACATCGCCGCATTCGGTGGTGATCCGGAAAACGTCACCCTTGCCGGAGAATCTGCCGGCTCCGCCTGTGTCAGCGCACTCTGCACCTCGCCGCTTGCAAAAGGTCTCTTCCGGCGCGCCATCGGGGAGAGCTCCAGCGTCTCCTCTCCGCAGCCCGCGCACTCTTTCCGTCTGATGGATGAGGCATTGGAAACCGGAGCGGAGACCATGGCAAGATTCGGCGCTGCCAGCCTGGACGAACTTCGGAAGGCAGACGCGGACAAGCTTGTTGCCGCCGCCGATACCAACCACCATATGACAGTGGACGGATATGTGCTGGAAGAACTCCCTTATGAATCCTACCGGAAGGGCATCCACAATGAGGAGGCCTGCCTTCACGGCTATAACGCGGAGGAGTCCGCGCCGTTTATTCTCTTCAGTCAGGCCAATCTGAAAAACTACGAGGAGAAAGTCCGCGCCTGTTTCGAAGAATATGCCGATGAGGTTCTCGCGCTCTATCCCGCCGCTTCCGACGAAGAAGCGAGGGCTCTGTGGGCAGAGATTTACAGTGTCTATTTCTTCGATTACGGACACTACTGCTGGTCAAGGCAGGCCATCGCGAACGGTTTTCCGGCGTATGAGTACTGTTTTTCCAAAGATAACGGCCGTCTCGGCGCCTGGCACAGCGGTGAGGAAGTATACTGTTACGACAATATTCCCGCAGCTTCTGCACTCTATGATGAAGATGACCGCAGCCTCGCGGATCTCTTCTCGGATTATTATGTCTCGTTTATCCGCTCCGGAACCCCCAACGCAGAAGGGCTGCCGCATTGGGAAGAGAGCGCAAGCGCCCTGGAACTCATGGAGTTTGGCACCAACCGCGGTATGATCACAGACAGATATCTCCCGCTCTACGAGATTCTGGACCGCATGTACGGCTGGGAATAAGAAACCCGGAAAACAGAACGGGAAAGCCCGGAAACCGGCCTCTACAGGCTGTTTCCGGGCTTCATCATCTATGATGCCACGCTTAGCGGTATTCGTATTTTTCTCCAGCCTGACACATCGCACTGACCATAATCATGCGCTTCCTCCGGAGCCGTCGCGATCGCTGTTCCGTCATTTTTCAGTCCGACAGCGTAACCGTCACCTGCCGCAATCTCAACAATCTCCGTCCATTCCGTCAGAGGAAGGCGAGCAGCACCGCCGGAGCGGTAAGCCACCGCTACCGTTCCGTCAGTGCGGACTCCCACGATAAAATCATCATCCAGGGCAAACCCGAGAATATTCTCCCAGTCGGAGACGTCATAATCCTCCGAAACGGAAAGCATCCTCCCGTCAGAATGCAGGCCGAAGTCTCCTTCCGCATACCGGACACCCGACCAGGTCTGAATCTCCGCCAGTCCGCTGTCACTCCGGCTGCCGGCAACAGCAAGTGTACCGTCGATTTTCAGCCCGACGACCGCGCCGGAGCGGCAGAGAAACACGTCGGAAATATACGCCCAGTCATTGAGTTCGCTCTGTGGGACGGAACCGCCTGCCACCAGAACAGTTCCGTCAGATTTTAAAGCCACGACGGTATCGCTGCGGGCATTGACAGAGATAATATCCTGCCAGCTTTCAACGGTCCTCGCGAAACTGTCGTTTACCTCTCCCGCGAGCAGGACGCTTCCATCCGACTTGAGGCCAAGCGTAAAGTCCGCGCCTGCCGCCACCGCAACCACATCCGACCAGAAAGACACATTGCACGCGCCGTTGCTGTTATCCCCGGCCGCAACAACGGACCCGCTCTCCAGCAGGGCTACCGTATGCCTCGCTCCGGCGGCAAGCGTATTCCTCCGGGCCAATCGGTCCCACAGTTCAAAGCTCTGGCTGCGCGCGTCCAGATAATCCCCTGCGCTGCCGAAGCGCATCGCCGCACGCAGCAGGTTTCCGCTCACCAGGTTGCGCTGTCCGGCCTCGTACTCCTTCTGCGCACGGAGCGTCTCCGCCTCCTGCTTTCTGCGTTCACTGTCCCGATAGTCACCCAGCGCGTCATAGTCATACACCGCGTCTTCATACTGCTCTACTTCGCTCAGTCCGGCAGCCGCGTTGTACTGCCTGCGCGTCTGCATCAGTCTGACCGCGCCGGCGGTAATCAAAGCCAGGACAAGCGCAATGATCAAAAATAACAGCGCTTCCCTGAACTTTGCTTTTTTCGAATTCTTTCGCATTGGCATCCTCCGCCAGTCTGTCTTCAGAATCATCAGCGAATGATTCCCGTTTATTATAACGGTCGGGAGAATTTCCGTCAAGAATCAATCAAGGCCGGAAAATGCAGAAAGGCAGACGGCAGAAGATTAATTTAAAAAATTCGCTTGCGTTTACGGACTGCATTCTGTATAATGTGCGCGGTTAAAAATTCATATTGCCAAACCTGAAATTCTTGAATCCAAGGCGTGATGGCGCCGCACATTGACCCCGAACGGGGCAGTGATGAAAGGAGTAATGCAAAATGAGAAGGATTTTGGCCCTTATTCTCGTCCTGGTCATGACCATGATGCTGTTCACCGGCTGCGGAAAAAAGGCGGAAACCGCCGCGGAATCTGACGTACAGACCGCAGTCCGTGCCTCTTCCAATGAGCTCAGCATCGGTATTGCCCAGGATTTTGACAGTCTTGACCCTGATTACATGACCGCGGCAGGAACCAAAGAAGTCCTGTTTAACGTGTTTGAAGGCCTTGTCAAACCGACCTCAGACGGTGAAATCGTCCCGGCGGTTGCCTCGGAGGTAGTGAAATCCGAAGACGGCCTTCGCTATACATTCACGCTGCGCGAGGGTGTCAGATTCCATAATGGGAACCCGGTAACCATGGAGGATGTCGTATACTCCATTGAAAGACGCTGGAACAGTGATGATGCCGCTGCCGTCCTCGCCGCGCTCTCCGTGATCGAGAGCCTGGAATACGATGACAGCGCGCTGACCGTCATCCTGTCCGCCCCGAACAACGAGTTCCTGGCGGCCATTATGAATGCCTATATTCTTCCGGCAGCTTACGGCGATCAGGAAACCGCGCCGGTCGGGACCGGGCCTTACCGCTTCGTCTCCCGAACGGTTCAGGACAGTCTGGTTCTGGAGCGTTTCGACGACTACTGGGGAACGCCCGGAAAAATTGAAAAAGTGACTTTTAAAATCCTGGAAAAGGCGGAAAGCCTTGTTCTCGGTCTTCAGAGCGGCGCGCTGGATCTCGTCGCACACCTGAGCAGCGATCAGACCATCCAACTGGACAAAAAGGATTTCAGCATTGCGGAAGGCAGCATGAACCTTGTTCAGGCGCTGTATCTCAACAACTCCGTCAAGCCTTTTGACGATGTCCGTGTCCGCCAGGCACTTTGCTATGCCATCGACAAGCAGGCTGTGATTGACCTGGCTTTCGACGGCTACGGCATTCCTCTGGGAACCAGCATGTTCCCGTCCTTCAGCAAATACTACGATGATACCCTGACGGATTACTATCCCCCCAATCCTGACAGGGCAAGGGAACTGCTGACAGAAGCGGGATATCCCAATGGGTTTGATATGACCATCACCGTCCCCAGCAATTACACGCCGCATGTAAACACGGCAACCGTACTGGTGGAACAGCTGCGCGAGGTCGGCATCAACGCGACTGTCAACCCGGTCGACTGGAGTACATGGCTGGACGAGGTATACGGGAAGAGCGAGTTTGAAAGCACCGTCACCGGCCTTACCAGCGACAACATGACTGCCAGAAAACTCCTGGAGCGTTTCGGCTCCGATGTCGGCAACAACTTCACCCGATACAGCAACGCTGAATATGACGAGATCCTCGCCAGAGCCCTCAGCGCAGCCGATGACGCGGAGCAGACGGAGCTCTACCGGCAGCTTGAGCGCAATCTCACCGAGAACGCCGCCAATGTCTATCTGCAGGATATGGCGGACCTGGTTGCGGTACGTGCCGGTCTGGAAGGGCTGACCTTCTACCCGATCTATGTTCTGGATATCTCCGCACTCTACTGGGCAGCATGAACGACATTCTGCTTACCGTCCTGAAGAGACTCTTTCTGTTGCTGGTTACCATGCTGCTGGTCTCCTTCCTGACCTTCTCCGCCTTTTCTGTGGTATCCGGTGATCCGGCACAGACGATGCTGGGAACGGAAGCCAGCGCCGAACAGCTCGCAGCCCTGCGGCATCAGCTGGGTCTGGATCTCCCTTTTCTGTCCCGTTATCTCAACTGGCTGTCAGGATTCTTCACGGGTGATCTGGGGATCTCCTACAGCTATCGGCAGCCAGTCTGGGGTCTGATTGCCTCCAAGCTTGGCCTCACCCTTCTGCTGAGCCTGATGAGCTTTCTTCTGATTGCTGTCATCTCGATCCCGCTGGGTGTCTTCTCCTACCGCTGGACCGGCGGCATCATGGACTGGCCGCGTACGGCATTCAACCAGCTCTGCATGGCGGTTCCTCCGTTTTTTACCGGGATTCTGTTTTCCTGGCTGTTTGGAATTCTCCTCCGGCTCTTTACGCCGGGGGATTTTCCCGGTTTATCCGTAAACACCGGAGAGGCTTTGACGCACCTGTTTTTCGGTGCCCTCTGTCTCGCCATCCCCCGGATTGCCATGACTGTCCGCATGCTGCGGGCAACGGTAATCTCCGAGATGAACAAAGCCTATGTCCGCACGGCGATCAGCCGCGGCAATGACCGCCGATCCGTTCTTACCCGGCATGTCCTGAAAAACTCGCTGGTATCCGTCATCACCTTCCTGGGACAGACGCTGGCAGAGCTTGTCGGCGCAGGCATTGTGGTGGAACAGGTACTCGGCATTCCGGGGCTCGGCCGTTTCCTCGTCAGTTCCATCTCGCATCGGGATTATCCCGTCGTACAGGCCATTGTTGTCATCCTTGCCTTCTGGGTCGTACTGGCAGGAATTCTGGCGGATGTTATTAACATCTCCATTGACCCCCGTCTTCGGGAAAAGAGTGAAACGCTGCTGGCGGGAGGTACGGCAAAATGAAAAGGAAAATCAACGGTTTTCTGCTTGCCGGACTGATCATATCCGGCATCATTCTGCTGGCTGCCGTCATTGGTGCTTTTCATACACCGTATTCCCCTACTGCCATGAAATTCGGCAAGTTCCAGCCTCCATCCTTCGCCCACCTCTTCGGAACGGACAACTTTGGCCGGGATATTTTCAGCCGGGTGCTCAAGGGAACCGGAACCACCTTCGCCATTGCGCTGTCCACCGTCTCCATCGGTGCGGTCATCGGCACGCTGGTCGGCGCTGTCACCGGCTACTTTGGCGGGCTTGTTGACGATGTTCTGATGCGCTTCAACGACGCGCTGACCGCTTTCCCGAGCTTTCTGCTGGCCCTCCTGATCGTCAGTCTGGTCGGTCCAGGAAAAAAATACAGTGTTGTCCTGGCGCTTGGTCTCGTTTTCATTCCCAGCTTCGCCAGAGTCATGCGGACGGAATACGCAGGACTGCGCAGTAAAAACTATGTCACGGAAGCCCACCTCATGGGCGCCGGCGACGGAAGAATTCTATTCGTACATCTGCTTCCCAACACCATCCGTGTCCTTCTTCCCGCCTTCACGATCGGTTTCAACAACGCGGTGCTGGCAGAAGCGAGCATGAGCTTCCTCGGCATCGGCGTCACCCCGCCGGACGCATCTCTGGGCTATATGCTCTCGGAAGCCCAGGGAATGCTGAAAGCCTGCCCCTGGTATGCGCTGTTTACCGGATTCACAATTGCCCTGCTGGTCTTCGGTGTCGGTCTCATCGGAGAAGGCCTCCAGTCTTCTGCTGAGGGGGTGGACTGAGATGCTGGAAGTACGTGATCTCCATGTACGCTTTCACAATCGAAACCGCGACGCGGTCGGCGGAATCTCTTTTACCATCGGCGACGGAGAGATTGTCGGCCTTGTCGGGGAGAGTGGAAGCGGAAAAACCGTCACCGCCATGAGCATCGCCGGTCTCCTCCCCCGGAAGCAATGCAGCTATTCCGGAGACATTCTGCTGAACGGTGCAGACCTTCTGCATGCGCAGCGCAGTGAGCTGCGAAAGCTGCATGGGAAAGAAATCGGCGTCGTCTTTCAGGACCCGATGAGTGCCATGGATCCACTGATGAAAGTCGGGGAACAGGTCGGTGAAGTACTGCTGATCCATACCGGTCTCAGCCAGGCCGAGCGAAAAAAAAGAGTCCTCCAGGCGCTGGCGGACGTGGATCTCCCAAATCCGGAGAAAGTACATGACTGCTACCCGCATGAGCTTTCCGGCGGCATGCAGCAGCGCGCCATGATCGCCTCCGCGATTGTGATAGAGCCAAGCCTTCTGCTGCTGGATGAACCGACCACCGCGCTGGACGTGACCATTCAGGCACAAATTCTGGAGCTGCTGAAGAAGCTGAACCGGGAAAAGGGCATTTCCATGCTCTTTATTTCTCACAACCTGAATGTCGTACGCAAACTCTGCTCCCGTGTCGCTGTCATGCAGCGAGGAAAACTGGTGGAGACCGGCGATACCGATGAAGTCTTCCATCATCCGCAGCACCCTTACACACAGCAGCTCATCAGCGCGATCCCCACACGCGAAAGGAGGCTGGCATGAACGAAGAGCAAAACCTGATCCTCGAAGTGCGACATGTCAGCGGCGGTTATCGGGAAGGCAGCTTTCTTTCCTCTAAGAGAGCTTATCATGAAGTGCTGCACGATGTGGACTTTGTTATTCGCCGCCATGAGATTCTCGGCCTTGTCGGCGAGAGCGGAACCGGCAAAACGACGCTGACCAGGATGATCCTTGGCATGCTCAAGCCACAGAGCGGAGAGATCATCCATTACACCCGGCGTCCCCAGATTGTTTTTCAAGACCCCTTCAGTTCTCTGAACCCCGCCTATTCCGCCGAATGGGCAGTAGAGGAGCCGCTGCGCATATACGGGAAATATGATGAAAAAGAACGTAAGCGCCGCGTGCATGAGATGCTGGAACGCGTGGAACTGCCCCGGGAAATCTGGGCTTCCAGGCCAAGTGAACTCTCCGGCGGGCAGTGCCAGCGTGTCAGCATTGCCATTGCCCTGATCCAGCGTCCGCACTTCATCATCGCCGATGAACCGGTCAGTGCGCTGGATGTAACCATTCAGGCCCAGATTCTGAAGCTCCTGAAACATCTGCGCGATGATCTGGATCTCAGTTACCTCTTCATCTCTCACGATCTGAACGTCGTCTACCAGCTCTGTGACCGCGTACTCGTCATGAAAGAAGGCCGGATTGTCGAACAGGGTGATGTGGACGAGGTCTATGATCATCCAAAGGAAGAATACACCAGGCGGCTGCTTGCAGCGGCCATGTGAGGAGGCTGTCATGACCATCCGTTATATCGCCGATCTGCATTTTGATGACGAAGACATCATTGCTTACGATAACCGTCCGTTTGACGGCGTCGAGGAAATGAACGAGGTGATGATCGAGAACTGGAACCGTGTCGTCCAGCTGGAAGACCTGACCTGGATTCTCGGCGACTTCTGCACCGGAGACGCCTCGAGATGGGAAGCGATCCTCTCCCGTCTGAACGGGAGGAAAGCCCTGATTGCAGGAAACCATGATGCTCCGGAAACCCTTGCGGCGGTCTCTTCCCTGTTCGAGGATATTGCGGAATACCGGGAAACGGAAGATAACGGACAGAAGGTCATCCTCTGCCACTATCCGATTCCCTCCTTCCGAGACCACTATTTCTCAACGGTTCATCTCTATGGTCATGTGCATTCGGCCTTTGAATGGAATGTAGCAGAAAACGCGAAACGGCTGATCAAGAAGCTGTATGTGCGGGATGACGTCTGCCGGATGGCAAATGTCGGAGCCATGCTCCCTTACATGAACTATACGCCCCGCAGTCTGTCCGAACTGCTCCCGCAGCTCTGAAAAGGGCAGGCGCATTTTCAGAGAACCTCATTTGCTAACCCTTCCCGATCCTGAAGCCGCATTGACGGTAGACTCTGCAACACAGGATATTGGTGTGAGCAGCAGTTCCCCCTTCCGAGGCAAATTGATACAAACACACTTTGAACCCAAAATGAACCCAGGCAAGTGCTGTGTTACCCGCAGATTTCATATGGTTGCTGAGGCATCCATACGAAATCTGCGGGTTTCATTATGCTGCTAACAAATACTGCTCGTGTTTTTCCATCGGCGTCAATCTTCCGAGCTTTCTCTGGAGCCGTTTTGTGTTGTAGTACTCGATAAAATTCTCAATCATTTTTACGAGGGATTCCCGGTCGGTGAAGCGTTTTCCATAGTATCGCTCACGTTTCAGGATACCCCAGAACCCCTCCATCGGACCGTTATCAATACATCTGGCCACACGGGACATGCTCTGCTGCATACCGGCTTCTTCTAGCATGCTGTGGAAGGTTCTGTTCGTATATTGGAATCCGCGATCACTGTGAAACAGCGGATGGGCATCAGGGTTGGCTACAACTGCTGCATGGAACGTGTCGAAGACCAGAGGATTGTCATTGTTGTCGCGGATCACAAAGGCTACGATGCGCCTATCAAACAGATCAAGAATGGCGCTGAGATATACCTTGTGGACGATTGGCCCTTCATACCACTTGAATTCCGTAACGTCCGTTAGCCATTTTTCATCCGGCCTGTCTGCCTGGAACTCACGGTTCAGTTTGTTCTCGGCAATATATTGCGGATTTGCAGCATGCCGAGTACAACCGTTGTTGGAATACTTGATGGTAGATTTGATCCCTTTCGCCCGGCAGATCCGGAGCATGCGCTTGTCGCTGATCTGTATCTCATGGTATTTCTCAAGATCATCTCTTATACGCCGGTGCCCTTTGTCTGGATTGTCGTTATGGATCTTTTCCGCAAGCTCCGCAACTCGTTCGTTCTCCTGCTGACGGAGGCTTTTCTTGCCACTTATCCATTTGTAATAGGCAGACCGGGAAACCCGAAGCTTCTCGCAACATTGCTCAATCGGATATCCATACTCTGCAGCACAGGCTCGAATAGCTGTATATTTATGGGCGAGCTTTACTTGAGAAAGGCATTCCTCCTCTCCAAGTCGTCCAATTTTTTTAGCAGATCACGCTCCATCTTCGTCATATATAGCTCGTGTTCAAGCTGGGCAATCCGGATCTTCATCTCTTCCTCCGCAGTTCGCGGTTCCTGATCCTCGGTCCTTTTTCCGCGGCGATCCTCCAACCCGGCTGCACCAAGCTCTTTGAATTTCTTCGTCCAGCTGTAAACCTGTTGGTAGCTGACATTGTACTTCCGGGCTGTCTCCTCATAATTGCATTCATTCTCAAGGCATTCTTTTGCAATGGCGATCCGCTCTTCCTGCGTTGTCTTCCGTCCGGTTTTCATGCGGCTTCCTCCTGATGTCTTTTGACTGAAGTCTCCGCCGCTATTATACACCTTTATCCAGTTTCGGAGCGTTATTTTTGAATGCAATCCATATTTGGCAGCAATCGTCCTGAGAGATCCTTTGCCTTCTATATATTCTCTTGCTGCCTGAAGTTTTATCTCGGCACTATACTCCGGATTGCTGTCTGCTTTCTCAAATGCCGCAGTGCCTTTCTCATTATATAACGCCGTCCACTCCCGTACGTTAGATCGGTTTACCCCGATCCTACGGGCCGCTTCTGACTGGCTGATTCTCCCTTCAGCGCATGCCTTTGCAACAACCAGTCTGTCTTCTGATGATACTTTTCCTCTCGACATAGTTATGCTCCCTTCTTGATTGACAGTGATTTTCTTTTTCACTGTCTCTCAATTCGGGAG
>JAFSLL010000140.1 GCA_017448455.1 Oscillospiraceae bacterium
CGGTCACGGTCGCGAAAGGCTCCGGCAGAAGTGCGTTGGTGCCGGCCGGGTCTGCCCTCAGAAGTCCCGCACTCTCCAGTCCGTCTGAGGCAAAAAGAATTGTGCAATCCTCAATGCCGCACAGCTTCAGCAGATATTTCAGGCTGTACTCCGCCGCGGTCCCCTGTCCGGTCATAACCACGGTCCTGCCCGCAAAATCCTTCACGGAATGAATATCCTCACTCCCGGTCAGGCAGGTGAGGGAGTTCAGTGTGCACAGGTCCGCTGCCAGCACGCCGCCCTCTGTCTGCTGGTAAAGCACCGCCGCAATGTTGGCGGGGAGAATTGCCGCGTCAAGTTCTTCCTGCCTGAACTGATCCGCCAGCTCCTGCATGGAATCATAAAGAATGAAATTGGAAGAAGCGACAGTCTCGGGCTCTTCCTCGCTTGTCTCGGGCTCTTCCTGACCTGCTTCGGGCCCTTCCCGGCTTGTCTCAGTTTCTTCCCGGCCTGCTTCGGGCTGGTCGGGCCCATCCTGAGTTTCTTCAGTCCCGGCTTCGCCTTCAATTTCCTGTGCATCCGGCGTCTTGGCTTCGCCTTCAATTTCCTGCGCATCCATCACGGCAACAAGCCCGAACGCCCCCGGGTTCTTCAGCATGCCGACGCGGATCGTGAGCTCCGCGCTCAGAGCCTGCTCATCGATTTCCGGGGCTTCCTGTGCGGCTTCCGAAGAAGCTTCAGCTGCGTCTGCTGCTTCTGTTGCTGCTTCTTCTGAAGGTGCAGCAGCTTCTGTTCCTTCAGGTGCCGTCTCTTCGGCTGCCTGGACTGCGCCGGCTTCAGCCGCCTGCTCCTCTGATCCGGGTGCTGCGGGAGGCGCAGTCTGCGCACAGCCTGCCAGCAGGCCGAGTGCCGTTAGTACGGCGGCCGCCGTCACTGCACAGGAAGATCTGATTCTTCTGATGATTCTTGACTGATTGTCGTTTTCAACTCGCTTCATGTCATTCGTATTAATCGCCGCGCCCTGCCTGGCCGACATTTTATGCTGATTTATGAAATACATCCAAATAATAATTATACTTCATCCGCCTCTAAAATACGATTTGAAGATAATTGTACTCATCCCGGTTGTCCGAAGAAAATAGGTACAATTTCGTATGCCTGAAAAACAGGCCGATGCACATTTATTGTACTCACTGCCTGATTTCCGGCGATATGGGTACAAATTGCAGACGCTGCTCTGAGGAAAAAACCGGCCGGAGGCACTCCCGGATGTTCAAAAGTTGTACTTAAATACAGAAATAGCCGCTGAAGAGTACAAATGCATTTTTCAGGCGCTCCCGAATGCGAAAGTTCACATAAATAAATTGTACTCATTCCCGTGGATTGCCCCGGTTGAGATCAATTATGAGCAAAACCGGATGGCGGTGACCTGAAATCGCATAGTGTCCATATAATGGTGTAAATTGAAAAGTGCCCTGGTGCACACTCCTGTTATAATGTTTATCGACCAAGAAAAACATAGGAGGAGTCACCACCATGGCACAGGTCAATCTTACATTATCTCAGGAAGAAATACTACAGTTACTATTAACCAAGAATGCCTCTGAGGCATTCAGACAATTGTTGCAAAGTTCCTTAAACCAGTTCCTTTCTGTAGAGTCAGCCACTCAGCTTGGTGCAGATCCTTATGAGCGAACTGATGAACGTAAGGACTATCGGAATGGCTCAAGAGAAAGATCTCTGACAACCCGAATCGGAACACTGATACTTACCGTTCCCAAACACAGAAATCAGCCATTCCACTCTATGATCTTTGAAAACTACAAACGCAGCGAGTCCGCTCTCATTACCACTATGGCGGAGATGGTTATCTCAGGCACCTCTACAAGAAAAGTTGCTAAAGTTATGACCGAGCTTTGCGGGGAGGAATTCTCCAAATCTACGGTGTCAGAAGCCTGCAAACTTCTGGATCCGGAGATCGAAGCTTTCCGTAACCGGCCGATAACTCCCGGGCAATATCCATTTCTGATGGTAGATGCCACATACTTCAAGCTGCGGGAAGACCACAGAACAGTGTCCCGGGCATTCATGGTCGCTGTTGGAATCTCAGCTCTCGGAGAAAAGGAGATTCTTGGCTTCGACCTGTATGAGGATGAAAGCAAATCCACCTGGCAGGCATTCATACATGGATTAAAGGCCCGCGGTTTGTCCGATGTACTGATGTATACCTCAGATGCACATCCGGGCATTCGCTACGCTATGGGACAGGAGTTCCCGGAAACTGTATGGCAGAGATGCCAGTTCCATTTCATCCGGAACATACTGGATGCCGCGCCCAAGACTTATAAAGTAGGTCTTGAAGCAGAACTCCGGGAGATGTTCAACTGCGAAAATATAGCAGCGGCCCGTAAACGCCGCGATGAAATCATCCGCGATTACTCCGATGTAGCCGTCAGGTCCATGGAGATTCTGGACAATGGTTTTGAAGACGCCATGACGATTATGATGCTTCCCCTGGAGATGCAGCGGCCTCTGAGGACATCAAATTTCGTGGAACGGCTGAACAGGGAACTGAAACGCCGTTCCGATGTGATTATGATATTTCCGAACCGCGCATCCGTCATACGTCTTATGGGAGCTGTCGCAATGGATTACCATGAAGTGCTGTCCCAAAAGAAGAAACAGTTTTATGGAAGTTCAATGTCAAAGATCTCATCAGAGACCCGGGGGAAGCTCGCCTTGCTGGCACACGAACAATACCTTCGATCTCTGGCCGCTTAAGCGGCAGGAGGTGCAAGGCACCTCTTGGTAACTATTGAGCACCGCACCAGACGGCAGTCAAGGCTGCTATGGAGCAAGGCGTTGCCGGGCCTTGACTGGTGGTTGGGAAGGTGCTACTGCAACTGAGTTATAACAGGATTTAACTTTTACACCACATTTAGGACTTGACCAAAAATGCTGCCGTTAAACGGCTTGACGAACTGAATCTGATCATCAAAACCACCAGGCACAGGCTGCAGAAAGCCCCTGAGGGCAGACTGGCCTCACACAAAAGGTCCCCGGGCATTTATTATTACTCACTGCATGAAACCCCCGGCGACAGTATTGGAAGCTATATTTCAAAATCTGATCTTTCTCTCCTGACTGCTCTTGCCCAGAAGGATTACGACCAGAAAGTGCTCCGGCTTGCGGAAGAGGAGCAGAAAAAGCTCGCCCGATTCATTAGGACCTGTCCTGACCTGACGCCGGAACAGGTCTACGAGCAGCTGAGCAGCGACCGGCAGCTCCTGGTGACGCCGATCCGCCAGCCGGATGATGTTTATGTCAGACAGTGGCTCAGTGTGGAATATCCGAAAAAGCCCTTTCCGGAAGACTATCCGGAATTGTTCACAAGCAGTGGCGAGCGGGTCCGTTCCAAATCAGAGGTCATCATCGCAGATACGCTTCTGCGGATGGGAATCCCCTATCGATATGAATATCCTGTTCACTTCCCGGGCGCCGGAACCTTTCATCCGGACTTCACTGTGCTGAATGTCCGGCTTCGGAAAGAGTACTACTGGGAGCACCTCGGAATGATGGCCGATCCGGAATATGCGGAAGCTGCTCTTTCGAAGATTGACATCTATGAAAAAAACGGATGCTTCCCCGGGTCAAAGCTCATTCTGACCCATGAAACGGAGAAGCATCCGCTGCAAACCCGAATGATCAGTGCAATCATTCAGGAGTATCTTTTATGATCTTCCGCCCGGATCCCCGGACAGGCACTGTACACAAACTATTCCGATCCGGCTTTCTCAGTCCAGCTTGAGATCGCCGTCTTTGATCCAGCCGATTTTGCGTGCGATCTGTCCGAACAGCGGTGTCAGGACTGCCGGAAGCACGAAGCAGATGAGGATCAGTCCGATCCAGTCAAAAGCAGTCACAGCCGTCTTGTTTCCTGCCGCGATGTCTGCGATCCAGCCGGTGTAGACGCCGATCTGTCCGACCAGTCCGCATGTGCCCATGCCCGAGGCAACCGGTGCGCCGTTCATCTGCATGCGGAACAGGCAGGTCGCAATCGGTCCGGTGATCGCGCTTGTTACAATCGGGGGAATCCAGATCTTCGGGTTGCGGACGATGTTGCCCATCTGCAGCATGGAGGTTCCGATTCCCTGCGAAATCAGGCCGCCCCAGCGGTTCTCCTTAAAGCTCATGAAGGCAAAGCCGATCATCTGTGCACAGCATCCTGCTACAGCGGCACCGCCGGCCAGTCCGGTCAACCCGAGCGCCGCGCAGATCGCTGCAGAAGAAATCGGGAGGGTCAATGCCATTCCGACGACAACCGACACAACAATTCCCATCAGGAACGGCTGCAGTTCGGTCGCCCACATGATGACCCGTCCGACACTGGAAGCAATTCTTCCGAGCGTCGGTGCCAGCAGTGCCGCCGCACCGACACCGATC
>JAFSLL010000141.1 GCA_017448455.1 Oscillospiraceae bacterium
AATTCCGGCGCCCGCTTGATAAAAGAGTCCAGAAGATTTCGCTGGTTTGCTATACTGTTTGATTCCAGCTTGCCAGTCAGCTTCAAATCGTCATCCTCGGAGGGCAGGCGTAGATACTTGGCGATGGTACTCATGCGGGCACCGCCTTTCCCGCCTCGGTCAAAAGCAGAAGCAGCTCACGGTATTCATCACGAAAACGCAGAGTGATGGAAACACGGTTATCCGCGTCAACTTCTACGCGCTCGATCAAAGCGTGAGCCATTTCCTCCATCAGTTCCGATTCCTCCCGATAGCGCCGGAATGAAGTCAGCCAAGGATTTTTTGCGGTCTGCCGTTCTGCCGATTGACGGCGCTGTTTCACATCCTCTAACCGCTGCTTCGCACGTTCTATGTCCGCCCGATACTGCCGCTTCATCTCCATATACTCGCGCTCTGTCATAAGATTATCGGCGTAATTCTGAAACAAGCTGTCGTGAAGTCGGCTGGCACGGTCATACGCCTGTTGTGCGGCGATTGCCTCCCGTTCCAGCGTTTGCTCCTGACTGACCGCCCCTTTTGAGCGCCCATATTCTCGCACCAGCCGCTCCATATTTCCGGCAAGGGCGATTTCACGTTGAAGGGTGTCCCACAGGATTTCCTTTAACTGCGCTTCGTGGATATACTTCTTCGGGCAGGAGGCTGGGTCTGTTGCGTGAGAGGGGCAGATATAGACGTAGTAGAGATTTGTTCCCTTGTTGGTTACGCTCTTATAGCGCACCAGCGGGCGCTTGCAGTCCGGGCAGTAGACCAGTCGGCGCAGGATATTAGGAGTAGCGCCCAGCTTGTCGTGGCAGCCCAGCCGCCCATTGTAAGGGCTTCGTGTGCAAGCTCAAACTGTGGTTGAAATGCGCCTCATTTGGGAAGAACAGCGCAAGAAACACAGGAAAGACGCAAAGACAATATGGAAAACCATTACTGCGCTGAAAGAGGACAGGAATCAGAAAGCGCAGACAAAACCGGGTGCAGGACACCGCACCTCACCGAAGACGAGGTCAAGGCGGCATTCCTCCGGGTGGTGAATTTCCTCATCACGGACAGGGACGAGGTGCTGGCGGAACTGCGGGCGGTGCGAGACACGCTCTCCGGCACGGAGAAACTGGAGGCAGAACAGAAACGGCTGGCGGAGCAGATGAACACGGATGCGGACGCCGTCCAGAGCCTTATCGCGGAGAACGCGCGGGTGGCACAGGACCAGGAAGCCTACAGCGTCCGCTACGATGCCCTTGCATCCCGCTTCGAGGACACCAAGGCAAAGTACGAGAAGGTCACCGCGGACATTGCCGCCAAGGGCATCCGCAGGCGCGAATTCGACCGGTTCATCCAGGCGGTCGAGAAGCTGCCGGACATGGTGACGGAATTTGACGAGGCGCTCTGGGGCGCTCTTGTAGACCACCTGACCGTCCACGCCAAGGACAACATCGTGTTCACCATGACCTGCGGCATGGAAATCAAAGCATAAACACAGTACGGGCAAAGCCCTGCTTCTTCGGAGGCGGGGCTTTTTTTTCGTATAGGGGATGGAAATCCGTCTCTTTTTCTGCTATAATTAGTTTACTTATATCTCAACCTATTACCACGGAGGTACTGCTGATGCTGTTGAATAACATAGAACTGGATGTGAAGACGAAGTGTATAGAAGAATCAAAGACGCAGGCACGGATTGCGGAGGAACTTGGAACCACGCCTGGGTACATTAGCAGGATAGTCAACAGCAAGGAGCAGATCGTGAACAAGACCTTTATCGCCATGCTGGAAAGCTTGGGCTACGATGTCCGTCTCACATACGAGAAGAGGAAACTTGGTGATTAATTGGGAGGTATCACTTATGGATAATAAGCTATTTGAATTGACGGCAAAGCGCCGTTCGGTTCGCAGGTATACAAGTGAGAGAATTGAAAATGCTGTGCTTAAGGTTCACTTTGAAAGGTATTGAATATGAGCAGCAATTTCGTTTCATTCTCTCCAGAGAATGTCGCCATCATGAGAAGATGCCGGGAACTTCTGGATCAATATAATGCCACTGTCTATGATGCCGGTGAGGAAAGAGCTGCCATTCTTCACGAGATGATCGGCTCCTGTGGCGAGGATGTCACGATTCAGACCCCATTTAAGGTCACTTACGGAAAGCACCTGTATATCGGCAGCCATGTGTTTATCAACTACGGTGCAGTTTTCTGGATGGCGGGAATATCACAATCGGGAACAGAGTCATGATAGGCCCGGAGGTGAAAATCTTCTCCGGAAATCATTCTCTGATACCGTCGGAGCGAATGAAGATCGTGGACGGAAAGATGCAGCTCATCTCGAAGGCAGAGCCGGTCATTATTGGTGATGACGTCTGGATCTGCGGAAACGTGACGATCTGTCCCGGTGTCACTGTAGGCAATCGCGCAGTGATCGCTGCCGGTTCTGTTGTCACAAAGGATGTGCCGGAGGGATGTCTCGTCGGAAGCAATCCTGCAAAAGTAATCAGACAGATTGAAGAGTGAAATCGGGATTTGTCGGAGGAAATTATACCTAAAGTGGATCAGCTGGAGTATATATTTGGAAGCACCAAGCGCGCCTGGTGCATTTAAATGGTTTCCTAATACGCCGATATTTTCAGATTGCAACAAGAGCCATAGCAAGTATAAAAGCATGGAACAATACAAAAATGCTGCTATTGATCGTTCTGCAAAGAAGCTGTCGATGCTCGATCCAATTTTAGCAATTGCTGATACTGCATTCCGCAACAATCTTGAACGTCAGGACACATTGGCTTGTTCGTTCAGCCATTCCCATACAATGGACGTTTCCGCCGATAGGGTATACTTACTGATTGCAGATAAGCTTTGTCAGATAGCAAGCATAACCATATCGGGCGTTATGCAATGGAGCCTTCGCACAATTCTTCCGGAATACTATGTATTAAAAAACGCTGTTACTCATGAGGTGTTTTCCGGGGCCGTTATTGCTGATTCCGGCGAAGGAAATGGACATATGTTCGCTATGATATTTCCGCCAAAAGGGAGAACCGTCAGTTATCACAATATTTTCCTTACTGAGAAGCAGAAGCAAATTATACATAACATGAAACTGAAGGACGGCTAACCGATAAAAGGAGAGCCCCTGTGCCCTCGACGAGCTGTGCGAGGAGAACCCCGCCTACCGCGGCGTCGCGGTCGAGTGGATCGAGGAAGAGCGCGAGAGCGAGGCGACGAGCCGTTACACCGACATTACTACGTCCCGACGATCTACGCGGGCGCTGAGAAGCTCTACGAGGCGCACCCCGGCGACGACTACGTCAAAATCAAAGCAGAGGTCAAAAAAGCGCTGGACGCGGTGGTATGAACCGCGCCCGGCGCCCTTTTACCGTCTCCTGCTTGTCCCATCCAGCCACGCGAGGAACTCCTCCGCGCTGAGCTCGCCCGCCTTGCAGCGGTCGCGCTTTTGCGCCGCTTCATCCTTCCATCGCTTGAACGCCTCTTCCTCCAAGCCGCCATACTCCAT
>JAFSLL010000142.1 GCA_017448455.1 Oscillospiraceae bacterium
CCGTCACACCCCGTTCTTCAACAACTATCGTCCGCAGTTCTATTTCCGTACCACCGACGTGACCGGCGTCATCTCCCTGCCCGAAGGCGTTGAGATGTGCATGCCCGGCGACAACGTCGACATGGACGTCGAGCTGATCACCCCGATCGCCATCGAGAACGGCCTTCGCTTCGCTATCCGTGAAGGCGGCCGTACCGTCGGCTCCGGTGTTGTCATCGGCATCAACGAGTAAGATTTTCTGATTCACCCGCCCCGTTCCGGGGCGGGTGAACTGCGCTGTACGTCGGCGCCGGTGCGCCGCCGGCCGCAACGGGATCCGCGCGCCGCAGCGAAAACAGGATGAAACCGCCAGAGGCTCCTTGCCTTGGGCGGTTTTCGCATATTCGAAACTATTCAGTCAGCGGGAGATTTCCCTCAAAGTGTCTTGCCAGCGGAAAAGCAGCGTGGTAATATGTTTGCAGATGTGAAAAAACACCAATTCGATTGGAGGATTCATTATGCTGTATATCGGTATCGACCTAGGCACTTCCGCCGTCAAGCTCCTGCTGATGGACGGCGAGGGGAAAATCCACAAAATCGTATCCCGATCCTATCCGCTTTCCTTCCCGCATCCAGGCTGGTCGGAGCAGAAGCCCGAGGACTGGATCCGCGAGACCCTGGAGGGCATCCGCGAGCTGACGGCGGACTGTGACCGGAATCAGGTCGCCGGCATCGGCTGCGGCGGTCAGATGCACGGCCTGGTCGTGCTGGACGAGGAGGACAGGGTCATCCGTCCCGCCATCCTCTGGAACGACGGACGCACGGAGGAGGAGACCGCCTGGCTCAACACCGAGATCGGGAAGGAGCGCCTTTCCGCCCTTACGGCGAACATCGCCTTCGCGGGCTTCACCGCCCCGAAGATCCTCTGGATGCGCCGGCATGAGCCGGAGCTCTTCGCCCGCATCCGGAAGATTATGCTTCCCAAGGATTATATCAACTATGTCCTCACGGGTGTCCATTCCTGCGATTACTCCGATGCCAGCGGCATGCTGCTGCTGGACGTGCAGCACCGCTGCTGGTCGCAGGAGATGCTGGACATCTGCGGTGTGACGGAAGCGCAGATGCCGCAGCTCTTCGAGAGCTTTGAGACCATCGGCACCCTAAAGCCGGAGATGGCGGAGCAGCTCGGCCTGCCGGCGACCGTGAAAGTCGTGGCAGGGGCCGGGGATAATGCCGCCGCGGCGGTCGGAACCGGCACGGTCGGCGAGGGCGCCTGCAACATCAGCCTTGGCACCTCCGGCACAATCTTCATCTCCAGCAAGGGCTTCAAAGTGGATCGCTTCAACGCGCTGCATGCCTTCGCCCACGCCGACGGCAGCTACCACCTGATGGGCTGCATGCTCTCCGCCGCGTCATGCAACAAGTGGCTCTGCGAGGACATCTTCAAAACCACGGACTATGCCACCGAGCAGGCGCCCATCACGGCGGAGAAGCTCGGCAGAAACCGGGTCTTCTTCCTGCCCTACCTCATGGGTGAGCGCTCTCCCATCAACGACGTCAACGCCCGCGGAACTTTTACGGGCCTCTCGATGGACAGCACCCGTGCCGACCTCACCCAGGCGGTGCTCGAGGGCGTTGCCTTCGCCATCCGGGATTCTCTGGAGGTCGCCCGCTCACTCGGGATCGACCTGAAGGTTAGCCGCGTCTGCGGCGGCGGCGCGAAGAGCCCGCTCTGGAAGAAGATCCTTGCCAACGTCTGCAACCTGGAGCTTGAGCAGATCGAGTCGGAGGAAGGTCCCGGATACGGCGGCGCCATGCTTGCGGCAGTCGCCTGCGGGGAATACGCCTCCGTGGAAGAAGCGACCGCGAAACTGGTAAAAGTGACAGACCGCATTCTGCCGGATCCGGAGCTCACCGCCCTTTATGAGGCGCAGTATCAGAAGTTCCGCCAAATCTACCCGGCGCTGAAGGACGTGTTCCGCACCCTCAACAGCTGAGGATGTAAAAAGAACAAAACTGCAATCCCAAGATACAAAATACAGCATTTCCAAACCGGGAAACCGGAGTGGAAATGCTGCGTTTTGTGCTGTTTCAGCAAAAAACACTTGTTTTTTCCGTATGTTTACCTTATATTGTAGTGCAGGCTTTTTATATACTCCCGTTTAAAACGATCAGAATAGAAGTTAGAGGCAAGGAATACACGAAAGGAGTAGTTCGTATGAATGTAGCAATTATCATTGCGGGCGGTTCCGGCAACAGAATGGGACAGGATATTCCCAAGCAGTTTCTGAACGTTTATGACAAACCGGTTCTCGTATATACGCTGGAGAGTTTTCAAAAGCATGAGGGGATTGATGCGATCGAGCTGGTCTGCATAGACGGCTGGCACGAGGTTGTCTGGGCATATGCGAGGCAGTTTAATATTACGAAACTGAAGTGGATCATCTCCGGCGGCTCCAGCGCGCAGGAGTCCATTCGAAACGGCGTATTCCATCTGGAAAACATCTGTCAGGAGGACGATATTGTTGTGATTCATGATGGGATTCGGCCTCTGGTGGATGAGAAAGTGCTGACGGATGTGCTTGAGAAGTGTTCTGTCTATGGGAACGCGGTTACGTCTCTTCCCTATAATGAGCAGATCTTTGTCGTCAGCGAGGAGGACCCCGATACAACAACGCAGTTCATCCCCCGTGAAACGCTGCGCAGAGTATCGACTCCGCAGGCGTATCGGTACGGCAAGCTGGACTGGGCCTATCATGAGGCCTATGAGAAAGAGATCGGGATTTACGGTTCCAATTATACCAACACGATGATGGTTGCGCTCGGTGAGCGGCTTCATTTTGCGCTTGGTTCGGACAAGAACATTAAATTGACAACAAGGGATGACCTGGAGCTGTTTAAAGCCTATCTGCACTCCGAAAAAGACACCTGGTTAAAGTAAGGGGGAGCGGTATGAAAGTTTACGAACATCCGCTGTATCGGGAAGACGTAGCTTATGTTGCCGGTCTGGATCTTCCGTGGGAAAAACTCCGGGGGCATTCTGTTATGATTTCCGGCGCAACCGGCCTGGTTGGCAGCTTCCTTTCTGATGTGATCATGTATCGCAATCGGCAGTACGATATGCAATGCACGCTTTACGCGCTCGGTCGGAACGCCGCAAAGGCAGAGCAGCGCTTTGCCTACTGCTGGGGGAGCGAGGAGTTCCATTTTATTCCCTACGACATCAACAGGGAATTCGTTCGTGACGAGATCGGGAAAGTGGACTTCATTCTGCATCTTGCCAGCAATACCCACCCGGTGGCATATGCGACGGACCCGATCGGAACCATCACGACCAACATTATCGGCACCCGGAATATGCTGGAGTTTGCCGTTGCGCATCAGGCAAGTCGCTGCGCGTTTACTTCCTCCAACGAGATCTACGGGGAGAACCGCGGAGACGTGGAGAAGTTCGACGAAGCATACTGTGGCTATATCAATTCCAATACGCTCCGTGCGGGATACCCCGAGAGCAAGCGCTGCGGCGAAGCGCTTTGCCAGGCGTACATCCGGCAGAAAAACCTTGATATCGTCGTTCCCCGCCTGACAAGGTCCTACGGCCCAACGCTTCTCGCTACAGATACAAAGGCATTGTCCCAGTTTATTCATAAAGCGGTTGCGAAAGAAAACATTGTCCTGAAGAGTGCCGGTACGCAGTATTTCTCGTATCTGTATATTGCCGATACCGTAGCCGGCCTTCTGACGGTGCTTCTGAAGGGGCAGACCGGAGAAGCCTACAATATCGCGGATGAGCGGTCCGATATCACGCTTCGGGATCTTGCGGGCATTCTTGCCGAGATCGCGGGAACCGAAGTGATTTTTGAGATTCCGGATGAAGTGGAGAGTGCCGGTTACAGCAAGGCGACCAAGGCGAGGCTGGACAGCACAAAGCTGCAGGGACTCGGATGGCAGGCAAAGTATGATATCCGGGAAGGCCTGAAGCGCACGGTGGAAGTGCTCTCCTGGCTGCAGGCCTGAAATCTTCCGGAAGATGAAAGAAAAAGCGTGGATTGCGTCGCTGCTGAAGAAAACCAAGCGGATTTTTACCCGGAAGGTGGTCTCTCCGGCGGTGTACGGGTTCTCTTCCCTGAAACCGCTGGACGAGCACAAGGTTGTGTTCGTTGAGGGCTGTACAAAAGAACTCAGCAGCAATTTCGCCGCCATTTATGCGAAGCTGGCGGAAAACGGCAGTTACCGGCTGCGGGTCTTCTGCCTGAATAAAAAAGCGATGGGGAATCGGTACCGGGGGGAAGTTCTGCGCTTCCTGCGGGATGCCGCAACGGCGAAGTATGTGTTCTTTGATGATTCCCAGGATATCCAGGGCAGCATGGGGAAACGAAAAGGGCAGGTCTTTGTACAGGTATGGCATGGAGCCGGAGCCTTCAAAAAATTCGGCAGAAGCACGATGGATAAAATCTTCGGCGACAGCCGGAAAGATGCGGATCGTTTTCCCATCAGTGCGCAGTATGATCTGGTAACCGTCAGCAGCGAAGAGGTAAAATGGGCCTATGCCGAAGCCCTTGGAGAAAAGAACAGCGCTGCCGTTCAGGCGACGGGGCTCTCCCGTACAGACTGCTTTTTTGATCCGGCGTATCTGGAAAAGGCAAAACGCCGGGTTTTTGAGGAAGTTCCGGAAGCGTCCGGTAAGAAAATCATCCTGTATGCGCCGACTTTTCGCGGAAGAGTTGCCGAAGCAACAGCGCCGGATCGGATGGATATTCCCGCGTTTGCCGGGGCGTTCCGGAGCGAGTATGTGCTGCTGATCAAACAGCACCCGCATGTGCGGAAACGGCCTCCGATTCCGGACGGCTGTCAGGGGTTCGCTTTTGATGTGACGGACAGGCTGAGCATCGAAGAGCTTCTCTGCGTCTCCGATCTCTGTATCTCGGATTACTCCTCTCTGATTTTTGAGTATTCCCTGTTTGAGAGGCCAATGATCTTTTTCGCTTATGATCTCAGCGATTATGAGGACTGGAGGGGCTTTTATTACCCCTATGAAGAGCTGACGCCCGGGCCAGTTTTCCGGACCAACGAAGAAGTGATCCGGTATATCCGGAATGTTGACCGGGAGTTTGACAAAAAGACGGTGCGCGCTTTCCGCGAGAAGTTTATGAGTGCCTGCGACGGTCACGCGACGGATCGCATTTTGAAGCTGGTTTTCCAAACCCGGAGAGAATGAAAAGAATGAAAGGAGGAGAGAATGAAGACACAGAGAATACCGTTTTGGGACAATGTGCGCTTTTTTCTGATCCTCCTCGTGGTGATCGGGCATTTTCTCGATCAGGTTGACAGTGAGCTGTTTAAAGGCATATTCCTGTTTATTTACAGCTTTCATATGCCGCTGTTCCTGTTTGTATCCGGCCTTTTTCACCGGAATGTCCGGATCGATGAGAAGGTCGTTTCCTACTTCAGCATCTATGTTCTTCTCAAACTATTCTTCCTGATTCTCTACAGAATCCTGGGCTGGAGCTATACCTTCTCTCTCCTGACGGAAAGGGGAGTACCCTGGTTTATGTTTGCCCTTGCCGTTTTTACGGCGCTGACCTGGCTGCTGCGAAATGCGAAGCCGCTTCCGGTGCTGGGGATTAATCTTCTGCTTGCCTGTATCGCCGGCTACTTCAGCGCGATCGGGGATTTTCTGATGCTCTCGCGGCTGCTGGTCTTTTATCCGTTTTACTATCTGGGGACGCGGATCGACCGGAAAAAGCTGGAGCAGCTGTGTGATCACCGCTGGCTGCGCGTTGCGGGTGCTGTCATTTTGCTGGTGTGGCTGGCGCTGTGTATTTTTGATCGGTCGCAGCTGTATTTTCTGCGGAGGTTCTTTGTCGGCCGGCATTCGTATTCCGAGGCAAGGTATGCACTCGGGCCGTTATACCGGCTCTTCTCCTACGGCGTTTCCGCACTGTTCGGCTTTTTCGTGTTGGCAGTTGTACCGAGGAGAAATCTCGGCTTCCTGACCCTTGCCGGCAGTCGGACCCTGCAGGTCTATTTCTGGCATTATTATTTTTTATATGTTCTGATTTGGTTTGGCGTTCATACACAGATCTGCGCGACTTTTCCGGGAAAGCTGCTTTGGATTGTGATCGCCGTCGCGCTGACCTTGCTTCTGTCTCTGAAGCCGTTTGGCTTCCTGACGGATCAGGTGCTGCGTTTTCCGGGAAAGATAAAAGAAATGGCGAAAAAGAGGAGAACAGGCGCATGATCCGCAGAGCAAGGGGGATTCTCGTTATCATGCTGTTGCTGCTTCTGTGCGGCACTTTGTCGACAGAGGCTTTCGCGGCAGATCTTCCGGAGACGGAGGAGGAACTGATCGTCTCCTTACGCGAGTTTGCCACGGCAGAGGACTGCAGAGATGATGAAGCGCTGTTGAACGCCTACGCCGAACAGGAACTGCAGAGGGCAGTACCGCGCAGCGGTTTGATGGAAGTGCCGAAGAACGTCGGCGACAGGTTTACCGGCGCACAGCGGGAACTGTATGAAGGGCTGAAAACTGCGGTCTCAGAGACTGCGGCGGGTACCCGTACCAATACCGTTTTTGTTGTAGACCTCAGCACGTCAGAATACAGCTGGACGGCGTCAGAACTCGGCTATGAGGAATTCCCGATCGGTGACCAGGAAGAGCTGATCCGCATTCTTGAAGCGGTTGAGAAAGAGTGCGGCATTTCTCCCGTCCAGACGATATTAAACGCCCTGCTCATGGACTGCCCTTATGAGCTTTACTGGTTTGATAAAACACAGGGCCTGTCGTCGGCTCCGGAATTCGGCGTTACCAGGAACAGGATTCGGCTGAAGAGCGTCACCTGTTCCTTTGCCGTAGCAGAGGAATACGCCGCAGGGGACTATGAGGTCCGATCTGACTATGGCGAGACAATCCATGCAGCGGTCACCCGTGCGCAGACCATCGTTGAAGGCAGCGCGGGGATGTCGGACACCGAGCGGCTGCGGCATTTCCTCCAGGAAGTCTGCAGCCTGACAGATTATAATACCAGTACCTCCGATCTCTCGTACGGGAACCCCTGGCAGCTGATATGGGTGTTTGACGGAGACCCCTCCACGACGGTTGTGTGCGAGGGCTATGCGAAGGCGTTTCAGTATCTCTGCGATCTCTGCGGTGCGGACTCTGCCATCACCTGCATCAGCGTAAGCGGGAACGTAAGCGTGAACGGCGGCGCCGCGGGACGCCATATGTGGAATATTGTCACAACGGCCGACGGCAGAAACCGGATGGTGGATGCCACCAACTGCGACAGCGGACAGATTGGCTGTCCGGACCTGCTGTTTATGAAGCAGCCGGAGAGCGGCAATGTGTATGAAGGGTATACTTTCCGCTGCAGCGGTTCTCGCATGCTGTATTTCTACGACGAAGAGAGCTGGTCCGTCCTCAGTGAAGAAGAGCTCAGCCTGTATCAGGAGTTTCGCTTCATCGATGTAACAGACCCCGCTGACTACTTCTATGACCCGGTCTACTGGGCGCTTGCCAGAGGGATCACGACCGGCCGAACGGCAACAACTTTTGACCCCTACGCGAACTGCACCCGTGCTCAGATCGTTACTTTCCTGTGGCGGTACTACGGAGAACCGCAGGTAAGCCGGGAGAACCCGTTCACGGATGTTAAGGAAAGTGATTATTTCTACATGCCGGTGATGTGGGCGCTGGAGAACAGCATCACAACCGGTCGAACGGCAACGACTTTTGACCCCTACGCGAGCTGTACCCGCGCGCAGTGCGTCACCTTCCTTTGGCGCGCTGCCAGGGAGCCTCCCCCCGGCCCGGCGGCGGGCTTCACGGATGTACAGGCAGACGATTACTTCGCGGATGCGGTAAGCTGGGCATATAACAACGGCATCACGACCGGCCGAACAGCAACAAGATTTGACCCATACGCAGCCTGTATGCGTGCACAGGTAGTGACTTTCCTGTACCGCGCGGCTTTCAATCTCTGAGATATCGGCAGATTTCCCGCAGCAGGGGGACTTCTGCCGGTATCTTTTTATTAAATTTTTCTTAATAACAACAGATGATTACACAACAAGCCCTCTTTGTAACAAAAGGTTAAGAATTGGAAACAAAAAACTCTTGATATTTACAAACTGATGTTGTATAATCAGAAACGAATATGCGAGCAGTATCGTTTCGCGCTTATATTAGGCAAAGGAGTAGTGATGACATGAAGGTTAAGACGACCCGTTTCCATCGTTGGATGGCTCTTTTCCTGTGCATCGTGATGTTTGCTTCTCTGCTTCCCGTCGGCACCGCTTTTGCGGAAGATGCGGAAGCGGACACAGAGGCCATTCCTGTCGAGGAAGCGGCAGCTGTTGAGGAGCAGGAGCTGACAGAAGAGGATTCTTCTGAGGAGCCGGAAGCGTCGGCAGCGCAGGAAATTCCGGAAGAACCGGCCGCGGAGGAGTTTGCCGCGCCGGCAGAAGCGGAAGAGCCTGCGGTAACAGAGGAACCTGCTGCCCCTGCGGCACAGGAAGCGCCTGCTGCCGAGGTGTCCGAAGCAGCAGAGGAGCCCGCCGCGGAGACCGCCGTGCGAGTCAGCTTTGTGCTCTCTCCGGCTGAGGCATCTGTTTCTGTTTTTGTGAAAGATGAACTGGGCGAGAAGAAGCTTGTTCCTGCGGAAGCGGATGGCAGCTATCTTTTGGTTCCCGGTCAGTATTTTTATGCGGTTTCCTGTGAAGGTTTTGTCGCGCTGGACGAGGAGACACTGACGGTTGCGGCATCTGAGGAGACGCTGTATGTATCCGTCACCCTGGCTGCAGTGCAGACTGAGGAAGCGGCACCCGCGGAAGAGGCGGAGCAGGCGGAAGAGGAAGAAGTTGTCGTCGTTGCTCCGGCGGAGACCGCGAAGGTCAAATCCAAAAAAGCTCTGATGACACCGGTGCTGAAGTCTGCCGTGAAGTCCGGCAGCAGCGTCAAGATCACCTGGGAACCTGTTCCGGATGCGGAGAAGTACCGTGTATTCCGCATGGGACCGAGTGATACCGCATGGAAGGGCCTGGGCAATACCACGGCGGTAAGCTATACCGACAGCAATGTTTCCAACGGTGTGACATATAAGTATACGGTGCGTTGCATCTCCGCAGACGGGAAGACCTATACCAGCGGATTTGACACGACCGGCCTGACATGCACTTACTGGACTTATGCCACCCCGAAGCTGACCTCTGTCAAAGTGGTGGAAAAGGGCGTAACGGTTTCCTGGCAGTCTGTCGGCTCCGGTGTGACCTATCGTGTCTATCACTGGGGTCCGAATGACTCTACCTGGGTTGGACTGACAAATACCACGGCAACCAGCTACACCGACACGCAGACCGTATCCGGCAAGACCTATAAATACACCGTCCGCGCCATTTCTTCCGATGGGAAGACCTGGCTCAGCTATTTTAACACGGTCGGTCTGTCCATTACCTATTATTCCAAGGCCCAGATCAGCAGCCTGACCAATCAGCCCGGCGGTGTCATGATCGAATGGGCTGCTGTGCCAGGAGTCACACAGTATCAGATTGAGCGTAAAATCACCGGGAGCTCCTGGGACAGCACCTCTACCATGGATTTAGGCGTGCAGACCGGAACCTCCTATAAAGATACCGATACCACGTCTGCCACGAACTATACCTATCGCATCAAGTCGATTGTAGGCGGAAAGGTTGTCGGGACCTTTGATGAAACCGGTAAATCGATCACATTCTATGACGCGCCGCAGCTGGAAGATATCGAATCCTCTGCTGACGGGCTGACCATCTACTGGCATCCGGTTACCGGGGTTTCCCTCTATCGGGTGTTCCGCCTGACGAGTTCCAATACCTGGGCAAAGTTGGCGGACGTAAAAACCACGCAGTATACGGATACAACCGCGGTTGCGGGCAAAGAGTATACCTATACGGTTCGCTGCATGAACCCGGCGGGAACGGCCTACATCAGCGGCTTTGACACAACGGGTATCACTTACACCTATACGAATGTTCCGGTGCTGAAGAAAGCGGAGACGGAACAGTGGGGGATCCGTATATACTGGGAAGAAGTAGAAGGCGCTACCACCTACGGCCTCTACCGCAAGCAGGAAGGGGCGACGGAGTGGCAGACGATTTCTGAGAGCATCTCCGGAACCGGCATCGCGGGAGCGGAAAAGAATGCCCTGGATTCGACAGTACAGCTCTATACCGGAACCAAGTTCTTCTATACGGTAAGATGCCTGGATCCGCAGGTAAGTGCCTATGATGAGGAAGGCGTCAGCGCGACATATTATCCGCGGCCGGACAACCTCAAGGCGGAGTCGGTTCCCGATGGCATCAATGTTACCTGGAAAACTGTCGATGGCGCTCCGGGTTACCGCGTATTCCGGAAGATCAAAAACGGCAGCTGGCAGCCGGTCGGCGACAGCACCACCAATGTCTTTACCGATGACGGGGCCGGACTGACTTCCGGTGTGACCTATTACTACACCGTCTGCGTTCTGGATAAGGACGGGGAAAAGTCGAGCGACTATAACACAGCGGGTGCGAGTGCTACTTACTACGGGCCTCCCGAGATGGTGAAAGCCGAAGTCACTTCGGACGGCATCATGGTGACCTGGAAGACGGTTGCGGACGCGCCGAAGTATCAGCTCTACCGCAAGACCTCCAACAGCAACTGGGTCAAATTGTCAGGCGCGGTGGTAGGAGTAACGGATCCGTCAAATCCGGAATCGGAGCTGAGTTATGAGGACAAGACCTGCGTATCCGGAACTACCTACAGTTATGCCGCGGTCTGCCTGAATACCGCGCTCAAGGAAATCAGCGATCATGATCCGGTCGGCGTTACCGCTACCTATATCGGCTATGACGGAAGCACTGTTCTTTCCATCAAGGAAGCGGTAAACAAAACCGCGGGCATTCAGGTCAGCTGGAATGTTGTGGATGAGGCTGTAAAGTACAGACTCTACCGTCGTGAGCTGAATACGGCCTGGGTGAAGATTACCGATACCACGGCGACGAGCTACGTGGATACGACTGCTGTCAACGGCGCAACCTATCAGTATACTGTCTGCGTCCTGAACGCGCAGGGGCAGGAGATCAGCAACCTGGATGAGAACGCGAAGGAGATCACGCGTCGGGCAACCCCGGTGCTGGTCAGCGCGGTAACGAATAACGTGGTTCCCGACTCCAGCAAGGGAACCGTAACCGTCACCTGGAAGCCGGTTGACTTTGTAACGAAGTACAATGTCTATTACAAGATCGGCAGCGGCAGCTGGACACTGTGCAGCGGCATGCCTCTTGATATCTCGGCTAACCCGAGTCTTGTTGACACTGCCACCAATACCATTCACTATGTCAACACCCCGGGCAAGTCGAATCTGACGATCAAGTTCACCGTTCGCTGCGCGGAAAGTGCCACAGACATCAGCGACGTGAACAACGACGGAGTTACGGTTCAGTTCCTCCAGACGCCCGAACTGCTGAGCGCAGTCCGCACAGGAAGCGGCATCAAGGTTTCCTGGCGGAGCGTCGACGGCGCGGAAGGCTATAAAGTATACCGGAAGCTGGATGGAAGCACGACCTGGTCGCTCGTCAAGACGGTCAGCGGGTACACCAATCTGACCTGGACAGATACCAGCGCGCTCTCCGGGTCCAAGTACACCTATACGGTGCGTGCCTATAAGAACAGCGGCAGTGTACTCAGCGGATTCCATGATTCCGGAATCTCAGCGGAAGCCCTGGCAAAACCCAGCATTACTTCTGTCACGGCAAACACGACAGGCATTCAAGTAACCTGGAATGCGGTCGCGAACGCAAAGACCTATAACCTGTATTACCGCAACAGCACAGCGGAAACATGGAAGACCGTGAAGACCGGCATCACCGGAACCAGCTATACGCACACAGGCCTTTCAACAAATAAGACTTACTATTACTGCGTCGAAGCCGTTGGTGCCAGCGCTTCCATCGTCAGCGCGAAGTCCGACGCCAAATCTCTGAAGTATGTTGCAACGCCCGTCCTGAGCGCGCCGACCGTCACTTCCGAACAGGTTACCATTAAGTGGGGCGCGGTGACCGGTGCGGTGAAGTACCGTGTATTCCGCAAAACGGGAACCGGCGGCTGGGCCAAACTTGCGGATACAACGGAGACCAGCTACACTGACAAGAGTGTCGCTATGGGTACGTCCTATACCTACACAGTGCGCTGCATTACCAGCAACGGCTCGGCCTTTACCAGCAGCTTTGACACAACGGGCAAGACCGCGAACGTGCCTTGGAAGTGCGCCACTCCGGTTCTGCAGACCCCGACGGTTGCGGTTGGCTCTGTCACAGTGAAGTGGAACGCGGTTTCCGGTGCGGAGAAGTATCGCGTCTACCGCAAGACCGGAACAGAGACCTGGAAGAAGATTGGCGAGACAACCGGAACCAGCTTCAAGGATACGAAGGCTGAAGCCGGTGTGCCGTACACCTACACAGTGCGCTGTATCACCAGTGACGGTGCGAAGTACACCAGCTACTTCGATACAACCGGTAAAACCGTAACGGCAAGCTGATTCTGAAAGCAAAGAATCAAAACCATAATGAGAAACACGGCAGGGCCCGAATCAGGCTCTGCCGTGTTTTTCATTATGGATAGAAATCAGCTTGTTGTAAATGCGTTCCCGCTGGTTCCGGTCTTTGTAGAAAAAGAAGCCTTCCATCTTCTTTCGATATCTTTCGTCCATCCGGCATTCTCTCGAAAGGAGCTGTTTCAGCTCCCGCAGAAGGTCATCTGCCGTTTCCGTAAAGGGACCGAAGCCGTCCTCCAGGGGATAATCCACTTCCCGATAATCGTTCATGCCGGCGCGGAACATCTCGTAGTCCGGAAAAAAGTACAGGATCGGCGTTTGCAGATAGACAAAATCGAAGGTAAAAGAGGAATTGTCGGAGATGAACAGGCTGTACCGGGCGTTGTCCACGGTTGACGCGGTATTGACACGGGGATTTTTGAGCCGATAAAGATGCTCATATCGCTTGAAGATGGGATGAAGTTTCAGGTCCAGCACATAATCGTATGTTTCCAGAAGTTCCGCCAGCTCCGGCGAGTTCAGGAACCTCTCCGTTTCCCGGAAGAAATCGGAGCGGAGGAATCGGTCGTCTGTGGTGACCCACTGACTGTCCTCTCTCCCGACCAGATACTTCCGCCAGCTCGGCGCGTACAGGATTCTGCGTTCCGGCTGAGCAGGCTCAATAAAATCATAGCGCGGCATCCCGCTTTTAATCAGATGTTCCTCGGTAAAGCAGTAATGATGGGTCAGATTCTCCTCTTCAAACACGGTGGAAATCACTTCATAGTCCAGACACAGACGGTCTCTGGAGTATTTCCACGGCATGTGCGCATGCAGGACGCCGTGCTGCAGATAGACCAGGTCATACTCACGGCGCAGATCCGCGAAGCCGACGAGCTCCCTTTTCCGGAAGGGCGAGTAATTCTCCGGTTCCACATAGGCGGTGATGATCATCTCCGCGCACAGATAGAGAAGCTTATGCTCCCGGCTGCCGAACTGAAGCAGATAAGGCTGCTGCTCCGGCGGGTACAGACTGCGACGCCGCTCAAAATCATCTTCGTTGATCACATAGAAGCGGCGGATCCCGTCCTTTCGGGAGAAATCATATTCGAACTGGTAATAACCGTTGTCCTTCTCTACCCCTTTGCAGTCGTAGTAGAGCCAGCAGCTTCGCGTGAACGGAAGCAGGGGCATATAATACTGCCGCTCTTTCCAGATCTGCCGATCCCATCGGGCGCTCCAGACATGCCTCCGCATCAGATCCTTCGGGGTGCGTCTGCGGGTACGGAAGACCGTATCCTGGAAGCAAAGATATCGGCTGCCGCTTATGGATTCGTAAAACGTCTCGGTAGTGCGGTGCATACCGGTCTGCCAGCAGGCTTTGAAAAGCAGAGGGATCCGGAAGACGCCGGTCACCGCGTAAAGCCGGAAGGTGGTCACTTCGTTGAGATCAACGGTAAAGTCTGTCAGCCAGCAGGGGTTTGTAACCAGCTTCGCGTCGTGATATTTCCACGAGGATTCTGAAAGCGGAAGCTCAGCCTGAAGTTCCTCTTTGCCGTTCGGAACGAGGAACAGCTTCGGCTGTGGCATGTAGTTGAAAAAGGGAGACTGCAGGGTAGCGGTTATGGTCAGCTTGTCGGACACGAGTTTCGCCCGGTGAATCAGAAACTCAGCCGTTTTGTGGGAATACAGGACACTGTGGGCCTCGTTATTTTCGACAATGTGGAAAACACCGTCTTTAGCCTCCATATGAACCGTCTTTCGCTGCTTCAGACGGATAAAATACTGCTTCTGATAGGCCGACATGCTGGGGTGACCGAGAATAACGGAATCTTCAACCTGATTCAGCAGACGGAGCAGTCGGTTTTTTGCGACCGCGAGCGCCTCTTCGGAATAGTGATAGGGGAGCAGAATATCCGACTTTGTTTTCCAGCGGATATCATTCAGATACAGTGCCTGAATATAGCCGGGGACCTCGCCCTCCGGATATTGGGCAAACAGCTCTTCCCACATTTTCATGGTCGGTTCAAACAGATAATAGGCATAGGAGGTGCTGTGAATGGTGCTGTCGGACTGCTGCAGATAGAGATACGCGGCCTCAGCGCAGTATCCGATTTTCATCTTTCGCCGGAGAACTTCGGTACAGTACTTCTGGTCCTCATGATACCTCAGCCCGGTATCAAAAAGAATATTGTCCGCCCCGAGATTCTTCACGCAGATATTGACGGTCGTCTGTGTTATATAAAAGTTTTGCGGTTTCGTGAGATCATATACGCCGGTCTCTTTCAGAATCTTATAGCGGAAGTGGAAAGACTTCCCTTTCTCATCGCCCTCCCTGCGCAGGATAGGGATGTCGACCAGATCGATCTCTTCGTAATGCCGGTCAAAAAAGTCCGCGGTATTCTTTGCCGTCTCCGGAGAGAGCATATCGTCCGCGTCCAGGAACAGCATGTATTTTCCCGCCGCCTGCCGGATCCCCGCGTTGCGCGCGGACGCGGCGCCGCCATTTTCCTGCCGGACGATTTTGAAGAATGCGAACCGATCTGCGTATTCCTGCATAATCGCAATGCTGCTGTCCTGAGAACCGTCATCGACGAGGAGAACTTCCATTTCCTCTTTTGGGATGGTCTGCTGACAGAGCGAGTTCAGGCATCCGCGGAGATGCTTTTCCATATTGTAGACAGGAACGATGACCGATACGCGGATCGGAGATGTCACTTCCATGGGGATAAACCCTTCCCTTGCTGTGAATTGTTTGATTAGCCGCAGGCCGGGCGAATCCGCGGAGCTGCGGAGAGGCACGTGTTATTTCCGGAGCCGGGGGAATGCTGCTTTTTCGATGGCATCGACAATGCGCTCGCTTGCGTGGCCGTCGCCGTAAGGATTGACGGCCTGGCTCATCCGGGCATATTCGGTGGGATCGGTTAACAGCCGGACCGTTTCCCGATAGATCACGTCTTCGTCCGTGCCGACCAGTTTCAGCGTGCCGGCGTCTATGCCTTCCGGCCGCTCGGTGGTATCGCGAAGGACAAGCACAGGCTTCCCGAGAGACGGGGCCTCTTCCTGGATTCCGCCGCTGTCTGTCAGAATGAGACAGGACTGCTGAATAAAATTGTGGAAATCCACCACATCCAGCGGTTCAATCAGCCGGACCCGGTCGCAGCCGGCGAGTTCTTCTCCGGCAGTCTCCCGTACCAGCGGATTGAGATGAATCGGATACAGGACAACGATATCCGGATACTCTTCAACAATCTTCCGAACGGCGCGGAAGATCCGCCGCATCGGCGCTCCGAGGTTCTCCCGCCGGTGCGCGGTCAGCAGAATCAGGCGCCGGTTCTCATCGAGAATCTCCAGTTCCGGATGCCGGTAAGAGGGGATTACAGTGGTTGCCAGCGCGTCAATGGCCGTATTTCCTGTCACATGGATTTCTCCGGGCACGTTCTCTTTCCGGAGATTGTCTCTGCTCAGAGCTGTCGGCGCGAACAGCAGGTCGGCCAGCCGATCAATCAGCTGCCGGTTGATTTCCTCCGGGTAGGGGCTGTATTTGTTGTTGGTCCGCAGCCCGGCTTCCACATGGCCGACCGGAATCTGCTGGTAAAAGGCGGCGAGAGCTCCTGCGAAGGCTGTGGTGGTGTCTCCGTGAACTAAAATCAGATCCGGGCAGACCTGCCGAATGACAGTCTCCAGACCGATCAGCGCGGCAGTGGTAATATCGGACAGGGTCTGACCGGGTTTCATAATATTCAGATCATAATCCGGCGTGATCGCGAAAGCTTCCAGCACCTGGTCCAGCATCTGCCGGTGCTGCGCGGTGACGCAGACCAGCGAGCGGATATTCGGCCGGCGTTCCAGTTCTTTCACGACCGGTGCCATTTTGATCGCCTCCGGCCGCGTGCCGAAGATACTCAGTACGGTTTTCATATCATAGCCGGTAAAGTCTGGGAAGCTGCCCCAGCACATGGTGGCAGTCCAGTACAACCTTGTCCTTCAGGAGTGCGGTTCTCTCCAGAATCTCACGGTGCTTGACCATGACAACGACAAAATCCACTTCTGCCAGAAAGGCCTCCAGACTGTGGAACTGGTTCTCAACGATGTCCCTTTCGATATAGGGATCGTAGGCCTTCAGCGGCGTGCCCAGATGGAGTTTCTGGCTCCGGAGAAGCTGCAGCGCCGGAGAATCGCGGTAGTCATCGACGTTTTCCTTGAAGCTCAGGCCGTACAGCCCGACTCTGGAAACATCACGGATTCCCTCTTTCTCCATGATCTCTCCGATCCGCTTCAGTACAAACGCAGGCATGGAGGCATTGACATTCAGCGCTTCATGAATCAGGGGCGTCAGACCCGGATAATCCCCGACCAGAAACCAGGGGTCAACCGGAATGCAGTGGCCGCCGACGCCGGGACCGGGCCGCAGAATGTTGACCCGGGGATGCATATTGCAGATCCGGATGATCTCGTCCACGTTCATCCCGTCGTGGTGGCAGATTTTCGCCAGTTCGTTGGCAAAGGCGATATTGACGCAGCGGTAGGTGTTTTCAATGACTTTGGTCATTTCCGCCGTTTTGATATCCGTGACAACGATCTCTCCCTGACAGAAGGAGGCGTACATCGCCTTGATTCGCTCTCCGATCTCCGGATCGTCCGAGCCGATGGTACGGTTGTTGTGAACCAGCTCGTAAATCATGTTGCCGGGGATAATCCGCTCCGGCGCGTGTACGAGATGGATGTCCCGGCCGATAACGAGGCCGTGGTCCTCAATAAACGGACGGACATAGCGGTCAACGGAGCCGGGGGAAACGGTGGATTCGATGACGATCACGGCGCCCTTCGGCGCGATCCGCAGCACATCCCCTACAGCGGCGTTTACGAAGGACATGTCCACCTTTTTGGTGAATTCATCGTAAGGGGTCTGCACCGACACAATATAGGTGTCGGCAACGGCAAGCTCTGTGGAGAATACAATCCCGCCTTCTGCCGCGGCACGGAACAGTTCGTCCATCCCCTTCTCACGAAAGGTAGTCTGTCCGGCTCTCAGACGCTCCACTTTTTCAATATGATGGTTGGTTCCGATTACCTTGATGCCGTGCGAGGCCAGCATCAGCGCGGTTGGGAGGCCGATATATCCCAGACCGATCACATTAACCATACTGCTGCTCCTTTTGACGCGAATACTGATTTACAGCGCATCGACAAAAGCCTGATCGATGCTGTACCGGATGATGAACTGCGGATCCGTCATTTTGGAAAGAACACTGCCTTCTTTGACAACGGCAATGATTCTGGTCCCGCTGGCGATGTAATCGCTGACCTTGGACGGCAGCCAGGGATTGATGGCGGAGACGTTTTCGGAATCCATGACGAAAAGGTAGTCCATCTGAGATGCCAGATTCAAAAATTCCAGGTAATTGACGCTTTTATTGATATGGATGCGCTCGTGCTCCAGACCGCTCAGATCGCTGGTCATGACCGTGAACAGATGCAGGTGCACTTTCGGGTTCTCCAGAAGATGAAGCAGCATGCTCCGGTCTCTGAAGACCGGCAGCGATCCGAAGTACGCAATGTTGATCCCCTGCGGGAGAACATATTTTGTCCGGACAATCCGGCAATATCGCGAATCGATCACCGGATGCATCTTTACCAGACTGCGCTGCTCGATGGATTCCCGGGGGACGGCGGTTTCCGCGTAGGAAAGCATGTAATCCTTCTGGTTTTTGTTCGTGAAGAGGATGACGTCGGCTTTTTCATAGACCATCTCTTCCACATTCCCCCAGAAGTTCCGAAGGAAGGGGTCATCCGTCTCCCCGATTACAAGCTCCCGTTTGCGGTCCTGCGGATTATAGAGGAGGGGATCGGAAAATTCCGCGTACCATTTTACGTCTTCGTGACAGCGCTTGTAGAGATAGGCGGCGACATGGGAACCCGGGAACATGGAGCGGGAATAGATCACCGACGCGGGAATCCCGCGGGCGTGCTGAAAGGCAATCCGCCCAAAGTCAAACTGCCGGTCTTCCCGAACGCTGCCGGGGCCGCGGATGATCGTGTGATCCTGATAGTGGAACCGGCTGTAGAAGGTGTCGAACTGGGTATCCGTTTCCCGCATGTTGGACATGTCCTTGGAGATGACCGTCCACCGGATGGGGCCTCCCTCCATCTGCTCGATCTGCGAAAGGCGCTTCGGCGCGACCATGGCAGAGGGATCGATCGTCGGAGAGAAGTTATGGCAGAACGCAATCCCGGTTTGGGCGGCAAACAGACCCTGATTGACAAAGGCAGAATCCGTTTTCTGAAGCAGGGTATCCGCAGTCGCCCTGTATTCGGAGGGAAGCGATGCGTACGTCTGTGACAGCGCTCTATTCTGGGTGTTCATCAGCTGACTGGCGCAGAGTTTCGCGGGATAGGAAACCTCGGCGTCAAAGATGATCTCCTCCGCGGCTGCGGCAGCCAGAAGGAAAGAAGAGAACAGCGCTTGGGTCCTCTGTTCGCTGTCCGGCTGCAGGGCAGAATCCGCCGGAGTTTTCCGGATACAGGCTTCCTGCCGCGCGAAGTTCTGGAAGGCCATCTTCCCGCGGATGTTCCGAAAGTTCCGGATCCAGAAGATGACGTCTTCCAACGCGCCAGCTTCTTCGTCAAACGGCTCATAACGCTTCTGAAGCGTCCCGGTGTGAAACAGTTTGGCCGAGACTGTAGAGAAGACGGAGATATAGTTGGGGTCTTTTTTGATCTTCTGTGCGCTTTTCTTTTTGACTGCCCTGTCAATACCGGAAAGTTCGGCGTGGGTGGGATCTTCCGTCAGCCGCCCCTGAACGAATTCTGTTTCCTCGGAAAAGCCCTGCAGGAGCGCGTCCAGATAGCCCGGTGTCAGAACGCTGTCCTCATCCAGAAAGAGCAGGCCCTCCAGCCTCGCTTCCCGAATCCCGAGATTCCGCCCGGCAGAAATCCCGGGCCTTTCGGTATAGAGCACGCGAACTTTTTCCTGCCCGTGATACCGTTCGGACAGCGCACCATACCATCCCCGGTTTTCCCCGCTGACGGCAATCAGGATTTCCGTATCGGCAGCTGTCTGGGATAGAACGGAATCCACGGCTTCCCGGAGCGAGTCGTTCTCCCGGCAGGTCGGGATGACAATACTGACGCCGCCCGAAAAAACGGGCGGTGCTGACGGTCGGGAAAAAGAAGAGAAGAAGGAACGCAGCTTTTTCCGCATGCTATTCAGTTTTCTCTGCAGGCGGAAGGTCCTGCTGTGCTTGACTCTGCTGAGCTCCGCTTTCAGTTTGCGGTTTTCCTCCGTCCTTCTGACGAGGGCGGATTCCAGTCCCTGGTGCTCCAACTCAAAGCAGGCGAGCGCTTCCTCAATATTGTCTTCCCATTCCAGATGCATGTCTTTTGCTCCCGGGTTCTTTCATAAGAAGCATCCAATGCGGCAGCAACCCGCATTGGATGCTTCGTCAATGTATACGACAGAGATGTTCCTGCTCTGTTACCAGCGATATAGGAAGGTCACAATCTGTCCACGGGTGCAGGTCCTGTACGGGGAGAAGGTCGTGGAGGTGGTGCCGACAGTGATGCCCTGGCTGACTGCCCAGGCGACAGCCGGAGCGAAGAATTCATCGCCCTTCACGTCAGAGAAGCTGCTGCTTGCGGTTGCGGACGGGCTGCCTGCCGCGCGCCAGAGGAAGGTTACTGCCTGTCCGCGTGTGCACGACGCGTTGGGGTCAAATTTCGTTGCCGTCCTGCCGGTGGTGATGCCGTTGTAATAGGCCCAGAGCACGGGTTTGTAGAAATAGTCGCTGGTCTTGACATCGCTGAAGGGATTGGACCAGGAAGCCGGCACGTTCGGTGAACCGACTGTACGGTAGAGGAAGGTAACAATTTGCGCGCGGGTGCAGTTAGTATACGGCTCAAAGGTGGTGTTGGTCTTTCCGGTAGTAATGCCGTAATTCAGCGCCCAGTACACAGGGTAATAAAAGGCATCGTTCGGGCTGGTAACATCCTTGAACTGGACGACAACGTGCCAGATGGTGGCATAGGTGCTGTTCGATACGGTCAGGTTGAAAAAGCCTGCCTTCTTAGGGGTAACCCAGCACTCACCGTTTTTGATGCTCGCAGTGGCGATGCTGGTGTCGGAGGAAGTGCATTTGGTTACAGTCTGTCCGCTGATTGTGGTTCCGCTGGCATTGGCAATCGGGAAACCATAGTATGAAGTAATATTGGTGCCTGCTGTGACCACTTTTTGAATACCGGTGACATCATAAGTAGTGACATTGGCCGCTTCGGCAGCGGCTGACTCCGCAGGTGGGAAAAACGAAATGTCTTCCAGGGGCTCTTCGGCTGCGCTCAACGCGCCGGCGTCTTCGGCAAAGGCCGTTGCGCCGAGGGAGACGATCGTCACCAGGCACAGCAGCAGGGATAGTACTTGCTTCATCTTCATGGTCTGTCCTCCATCGTTTTAGTTCCTTCCTTTCAGCAGCTGTTGAAGCGGCGGAAAAGCGGACTTTACAGTAAAATCAATAATAACGTTTTTCCCTTGTTCTGTCAAGGCAAAACGGCCAAAAACAGGTCGGATCACGCCTGATCAAAGCGCCACAGGAAGGTGATCGTCTGCCCCCTGGTGCAGGGGGCGCCAACACCGAAGCTGCCGTCCGGCCTGCCGGTGGTGATGCCTTTAGCAGCAGCCCACGAGACCGCCTCCGCGCAGGGATCCTCCCGGCTGACATCCTCAAACCCGCAGTCCTGTCCGGCGGAGGGGCAGCCCGCGTAGCGCCACAGATAGCTCACGCAGTCCTCCCGCGTGCAGGGGTCGGAGGGGGAGAAGAAAGGCACGCTGTCGGCGGAGAGTATATTGCGGTAATAGGCCCAGAGAACGGCCTTGTAGTAATACTCGCTCAGATAGACGTCCTCGAAGGGGTTGTCGGTCTGCAGCGGCACATCCGGAGAGCCGGCGTATCGATAGAGAAAGGTGATCATCTGCCCGCGGGTACAGTGTGCGTTGGGACGGAAGGTGCTGCCGGAAGTGATGCCGCGCTTCAGCGCCCAGTATACCGGGATATGGTAGTAGGTTGCCTCTCTGCCGTCCAGAAAGCGTACATCCTTAAACTGGGAGACAAGATGGTAGACCGCTCTGCGCTGCTCTCCCTCCACGACGACATCCGCAAACCCGGCCTTCTCCGAAGAGATGAGGCAGCGGCCGTCTTCGGCCGAGGCGGAGACGACCCGCGTGTCGTCGGAGCTGCAGGCGATGACCGGATCCGCGGCGGGTTCACTCTGCTCATCAAGCAGGGGGAGCTCATAGCCGCAGCCGTCAGACACCAGAAAACGATAGTTTGCCGTCCGGCAGACCGCCTTCTCATCCTCAAAGGCAGCCGGCGTCTCTTCCGGGACGAATACGGCGAAGGTTTTCAGGAAGGGCTTGCTCTCCAGCGGCCGGATAAGTGCTTTTTCGGCGGATATGAGACCGGAAGACGATGACTGCCCCGATGCGCTTTCCGCGTATTCCTCTCCCAGCGCGCTCATGTCGCCGGAGAGAAAGCGCTCATACCGTCCGCAGAGCTCCTTGACGTCATCGCCGAAGGCGATCTGCTGCCCTTTGTGCAGCCACAGGATCTTGTTGCACAGCTGCTGTACCTGCGACAGCGAGTGTGAGACCAGGATCGTCGTCGCGCCGCTGTGGATGATCTCCTGCATCTTGCGCTCGCTCTTCCGGCGGAAGGCGCCGTCGCCGACCGAGAGCACCTCGTCCAGGATCAGAATGTCCGGCTGCACCATACTGGCAACCGAAAACGCGAGGCGGGACTTCATGCCGGAGGAGAGCTGCTTGAAAGGGCGGCTCTCATAATCCTTCAGCTCCGCAAAGTCAATGATGGCCTCATACTTCTCATCCATGAACTTCCGCGTATAACCGAGCATGGCGCCGCGCAGATAGGCGTTTTCCTTCACGGTCAGGTCACCGTCAAAACCCGAGGCCAGTTCCAACAGCGCGGCAATGCTGCCTTTGCAGCTGACGCTGCCTTCCGTGGGCTCCATAATCCCGGTGATCGCCTTCAGCAGGGTGGATTTCCCGGCGCCGTTGGTGCCGATGATCCCGAGCATGTCCCCCTGTTCCAGAGAGAAGGTGACATGCCGGTCCGCCCAGAACTCCTTGACTTTGTAATTGCCCGTGAGCTTCCGGGTGACATATTCCTTCAGCCCGATATCTTTAAAATCCCCTGTCATATAGAGGATGGAAACATCTTTGCAGTCGATAACACTCATGGCGCGCTCCGTCAGACGTAATACAGGAAGCGGGTGTTGTACTTTTTGTAAATCCACCCGCCGATCAGCAGGACAACGGCCGTCTCTCCGAGAATCAGCAGATGATACTGAAGCGACGGGATCGAGGCATTCAGCACGATCGTCCGGAAGTACTTGATGAATACAAACACCGGGTTGAGGAGGAACAGACGCTGAATCTGGGGGGAGAAGCTCTCCACGGTATAGAAGATGGCGGACAGGTACATGATCAGCAGCGTCGCCACACTCCAGAGGTACTGAATATCCCGGAAAAAGACATAGAGCGCGGAGAGAATGAGCCCGACGCCGATGTTAAAGAGCAGCAGCATGAAAATCGGGTAGAGCAGGAAGACAAAACGCCAGGTGAAGGTCACCCGGTCCAGAATGCAGAAGATGAAGAAGACGACCAGCGTCAGACCGAAGTTAATCAGCGTCTGGATGTTCTTGCTCAGCAGAAAGAGGTATTTGGGGATGTTGACCTTGGTGAAGATGGAAGCGTTGTTCAGCAGCGAACCCATCCCCTGCGTGGTCGAGTCACGGAAAAAGGAGAAGATCAGGTTCCCGCAGAACAGGTACGTCGTGTAATGCTCCATGTTGCGGCCGAAGAACTGGGAGAACACCAGCCGCATGACCAGCAGCGTCAGTAGGGGGGACAGAATGCTCCAGGCCATGCCCAGCACAGTCCCTTTGTATTTCTTGATGAAATCGCGCTTGACCAGTTCTTCGAAGAGGAACTGGTGCCTTTTCAGTTTCTCAAACATGGCAAAACTCCAATGGCAAGGGTAAGAACAGAATCTGTTGCAAAGCGACAGATGCCTGTGATAAAATACGGAACAGAAATGATGAGCGGGGGAGGCGATCACGTGTCCGTTTTGTGTGCAGTCCGGCAAAAACTGAAAGCAGCCGCAAAGGCGTTCGGCTATAAGGGCCTTCTCCCGTTTCTGTACCGTCTGTACGCGCGTCAGCCGGCGGATCCGAATCTGGTCGTCTTCGCGGACAACCGGGACCGCCCGCTTCCGGACAACTTCGAGCCGCTCCTGAAGCTGTGCGAGGAACGCGGGAAAACCTGCGTTGTCCTCACCGGAAAGGACTTTCGCGGCATACCTGCCCTGATCCGCTTCATCCGCCTGTATGCGCGCTGCGGGGTGCTCTTCCTCACGGACTTTATCGCCGTGACGGATGTTGTTCCTCTTCGTCCGGAGACACAGGTGGTTCAGCTCTGGCACGCCTGCGGCCTCGGGAAGAAATGGGGCTACGCCGTCACCTCGGACACATGGGGCCCCGGCAGAAGAATCCGGGAGAAATACCCGATGTATGTGAACCAGACGCTCGTAAGCGTCTCCTCGGACGATCCCGTTCTGCTGGAAAGTTACCGGTCCGCTTTCGGCTGTGCGCCGGAAACCGTCAGGGCGCTCGGGGTTCCGCGTACGGACGTGTTTTTCGATGAAGCCTTCCGCAAAGCCGCCGCGGAGAAGGCACGAGCGCTGTTTCCGGAAGCGGCCGGGCGGAAGCTGGTGCTGTTTGCGCCGACTTTCCGCGGGGAGAGCATCGAAGAATCCTATTACCGGCTGCCCCTGCGCCTTGACGCGATGAAAGAGGCACTCGGTGAAGAATACGCACTGCTTCTGCGCCTGCATCCGCTGACGCGGCGCCGCGCCGGTGTGTCCGCGGGGGACGGCTTCGTCTTTGACACCGACGGAAAGCTCAGCATGCAGGAAGCGCTCTGTGCCGCGGACGTCCTCATCACGGACTATTCGTCCATCCTCTTTGAGTACCTGCTCCTGAACCGCCCGATCATTTCCTTCATCCCGGATCTGGAGCAGTATACCGCGGATCGCGGTCTGTTTCTTCCCTATGAAGAGATGGCGCCGGGGCCCTATGTCCGTACGCAGGAAGAACTCGTCGAAAAGCTCCGGACGGTCTCCTCGTGGTTTGACCCGGATAAGCAGCAGTCATATCGCACCCGTTTTATGTCTGCCTGTGACGGCAGCAGCACAGAACGGATTTATCGGGAAGTCTTCAAGGAACAATCATAATTTAAACTGCAGAAATACGTGCCGCTCCCGCCTTTCCGGGGGCGGTTCTTTCATATATTCTGCGCCGTACAAAGCCAGCATATAAGCATCAATATCTTCTGTACAATAGAATTCGGTTCCTTCCAATGCTATACGCTGTTTGCCAAAAAAACTCCTGCGAAGATAGGTCTCCCCGAAGAAGTGCTTCCGGCCGGAGGGAATGGAAACGTATTCGGAAGTGCCGTTATGGCACATGGTATAGACTCTGTTTGTAAAGTGGGTCCAGAAATCCACACTGCCCCATGAGATCAGAAAGCCGACTCCGCCCTTGATCAGGAGCACCTTCATCCCGTTCTTACTGCTGCTCAGCATCTGCCGGATCTGCCTCCGGTCACGGTAAAACTTCCGGCAGGAGAGCAGAAAGCCTGCTCCCATACAGGCGATGCCCTGCAAACGGCGCAAAATTACGGAGTCATAGGTGTCTTCCACCGGGAAAATATCTACGGTAGCGCCGCATTCATCGCTGTAAGCGTCCTCCCGCTGCCGGACGAGGGCACTTTTGTCACGCACGCGGACAGACATGATTCCGTAGTCATGCGTATCTTCCGGTGTGTGAACCCAGTACCTGTCAGCGCGCTGCTCCCGGAGAAGCGTGAGCATCCGATCATAGTCCTTCCGCTCAATCACCAGATCCGCGTCATCGTCCCAGGGAATCAGCCTGCCGTTTCGAAGTGCCCCGAGGAGGGTGCCGCCGCTGAGACGCAGACAGATTCCGTTTTCCTCCGCGAGAGAGGTGATGTCCCGCAGCATTTCCGTCAAAACGGCATGAAGACGGGCAAGCTGCTCTTCATCCAGAAAGAACCCGTCCTCGGGTTTGGCATTTTTTAGAAGATCAAAGGTGGAGAGATTCATTCCGTTCCATCGCCTCGGTTTATCTCTCGCTGAACATCTGCTGCAGCAGAGAGAAGTACTTTTCAACCTGAGAGTAATCAACTCCGTGCTGCATACCAATATAATGAACGGCATACCCATCCGTATAATTCGCATGGTCGGAGAGATTAATAAACCAGTTCCCGTGCCAGTCATACATAATGTCTTCCAGCTCCTGTTCAGAGCCGGCGATTGACAGGTTCATGAGTTTGACAAAATTACCTTCATAATCGTAGACCGCGATATGACAGCTCTCGTTTTCATTCCAGAGTGCGCGATAAATCAGATTTCCGTCAGTCTCAATCCCTTGGATGATGTAGTTCTCCTGACGGGTAGTCAAAATCGTGTCGATATACTGCAGATTTTCATCCAAAAGAACATATCTGGATCCGCGCCCCTCCCGTGCTGCGGCGACATAGCGGTTGTGCAGGCGGTCATAGGCGATTCCATGGATGGCGAGCATACTGTCCTTGTTTTTCAGATAGACCATCTTCTCAAAGGCCAAAGTATCTGCATCCAGGACAGCCAGATTTCCGCTGGTGGAGTAATCGGAGGAATCATATGATACCACAAGCAGTTGGTTGGTTCTGGGGTTGTAGGTCATGTCGTTGATGTGGCCGAACTGCCATTCCGCTTCCGTATAGGTTTTGGAAAGAACTTTACCGGTTGGAATGTGGATCTTTGTAATCATGTAGGGCTTGCTCCAGCCAAGCCAGATAAAGTTACCGTCTGTACAGGCGCCCTGCATCTGTGCGCGGGAGACTTTGCTGTTCATCGTCATGGAAAAAAATACAAAGGAATAGGGTTCATCCAGAAGATCGTCCGCAGAGCGGAGCGGACTGAGAAGAATACCGTCCTGAAAGACCGGTTCATCCTCCATGATCACAACCGCGGTATCAGGATCCTCGGAAGTTTGCTCAAACGGAGTAAGCCACTGCTTCACCGGAAGCTCCAGGAGAAGAATACTGGCGGTAATGGTTCCTGCAATCAGAAATAATAGCAGAAGCAGGAAAACCAAAAGGCCTCTTTTACGTTCGTTCATTAATTTATTTGCAGGTTTTCCATAGTCCGCTCCAAATAACTGAAAATCATCTAACTATAACAAAAATCAATGTGAAATGCAAGCTTGCAGAAAGGTTTTACGGGATTTGCGCAGTGTATAGTATTTCGTCAAACCTATATGTCAATATCCAACAATTTATTGTGTTCTGTTTGCAATTGTGTTACAATTTGATCTGTATTATTATATTCTTTCATTCAAATTCGATTTGCACAGAGAGGGTAGTCAAGTGGGGAAGGATATGATCAAAAGATACGTAAGAAAGAAAGAGATTCTTTTTATACTGAGTATTCTGATGCTCCTTTTCCTGCCTCCGACAGTTGCCCGTGCAGAAGGGGAAACTGCAGCTCTGTCTGAAGCCCTTTCCGGCGGCTGGGGAAACCTCACCTGGACGCTGGATACAGACAGCGGGTTGCTTACCATCTCCGGTACGGGAGAGATGCAGAAACCGACAAATATTAACACGAACCCTTACAATTATTATCCGTGGCTTATCTTCCGCGATCAGATCGTCGATGTGATAATAGAGGATGGAGTAACTGCGCTCGGCAATTATGCTTTTTATTCATGCAAACACTTGAAAAGCATTACCATCCCGGAGAGCGTTACAAGCATTGGGGTTCAGGCTTTCTATTTCTGCAGCAGTTTGACAGATATTGTTATTCCCATCGGAGTAACGAGTATCGGCCACAGCGCTTTTTATAACTGCAGCAGTCTGACAGACATTGTTGTTCCCGCCGGCGTTACGAGCATTAATGGCTCTATGTTCTATGGCTGCGGCAGCATAAATCGCGTTTCGCTTCCAAACGGCATTACGAGCATCGGCAGCAACGCCTTCCAGGACTGCAGCAGTCTGGCAGGTATTGAACTCCCGAACAGCCTCACGAGCTTGGGGGATTCTGCTTTTTCCGGCTGCAGCAGCCTTACAGATCTCACGATTCCCGCTGGTGTAACAAGCATCGGCTACAACGCTTTTTATAACTGCAGCTGTTTGACGGACATTGTGATTCCCGCCGGCGTTACGAGCATCAGACCCGGGGTGTTTCGCGGCTGTACTTCTCTAACGGCGATTGCCGTTGAACCCGGGAATCTGGCCTATGCTTCGGATGACGGTGTCCTTTATGATATCGGCAGGACACAGCTGCTTCAATATCCGGCCGGAAAAACAGGACACGGTTATCTGATCCCGGACGGTGTGACGGAAATTGCAGCTTATGCATTTTATAACTGCAGCAGTCTGACAAGCATTACCGTTCCAAACAGTGTGAACAGCATTGGCGAATCTGCTTTTTTCGGCTGCAGCGGGTTTACGACTGCTGGGCCCACCGGCGGCGGATATGACTATGAGTTCGGCTGGACGTCTGGGATCCCTAGCTTTGCCTTTTTCGGCTGCAATAACCTGACGGCGGTCACACTCCCAAACGAAATAAGAAACATCGACGAATACGCTTTTCAAAACTGCACCAGTCTGACAGAAATCTCACTCCCGGACGGAGTAACGGGGATTGGTTCATATGCCTTTTCCGGCTGCAGCAACCTGGAGAGTGTTATGATCCCGAGCAGTGTGACCGCCATCGGTGCGTCGGCCTTCAACGCATGCAGCAGCCTGACAGGTGTTTTCATTCCTTCCGGTGTGACGGAAATTGGTGATCACACATTCTATAAATGCAGCAGTCTGACAGAAATCTCGCTCCCGAACAGCGTCACGAGCCTGGGGGAGTATGCCTTTTCCGGCTGCAGCAGCCTGACAGCCGTTACAATCCCAGGCAGTGTGGAGAGCATAGGTAAGTATGCTTTTGCACAGTGCAGTGCTTTGACCGGCGCAGTCATCTTGGATGGAGTTTCGGACATAGGGGCTTTGGCCTTTTTCGGCTGCAGCAGCCTGACGAACGTCAGAATCCCGGGCAGTGTTACCGGTATGGGCACTGGTGTCTTTTCCGACTGTAGCAGTCTGACAGACGCAGGGCCGATCGAAAGCGGCTGCACTATTGAATTCGGCTGGGAGACAGAAATCCCGGCATACGCCTTTTCAGGTCCCAACCTGACAGCGGTTACGCTGCCAAACGGGATAAACAGCATCGGCCAGTCTGCCTTCTCCGGCTGCAAGAGCCTGACGGACATCACACTTCCGGACAGCGTGGCGAGCATTGGCGATAACGCTTTCTTGGGCTGTACAGGTCTGACGGAAATTACGATCCCGGGCAACGTAACCGAAATTGCGAGTTCGACCTTCTACGGATGTACAGGCCTTGAGAGCATAATTCTTCCCGATACGATCACGGGCATTGAAGAGGCTGCATTCCAAAACTGCAGCAGCCTGAAAAGTATCCGGCTTCCGGACAGCCTGACCTGGCTGGATACCCATGTCTTTCAAAATTGCAGCAGTCTAACAGAGATCACAATCCCGAGCGGGCTTCAGCATATCCAGCAGTATACCTTCCAAAACTGCCGCAGCCTGACGAGCCTGACACTGCCGGAAGGCATGACTTATATCGGATGGTACGCCTTCTCCGGCTGCACATCACTGGAAAGACTTGCAATTCCTGAGACGCTTAGCCAGATCGGCGAATACGCGTTCAAAGACTGCTCGAAACTGAGGAATCTGACAGTTCCGGCAAGAACGACCAAACTGGGATACGGTGTCTTTTCTGGCTGCAGCAGTCTGCGTTCGGCCGGCCCGATCGGCAGTGGCTGTGATTACGAATTCGGCTGGACGACAGCGATTCCCGATTATGCATTCTGCGGCTGCAGTGGTCTGACGGATATCGCGATCCCACAGGGGATTACCGGGGTCGGACAATCCGCTTTCTCCGGCTGCGGCAGCCTCATGAGCATTACGCTCCCCGAGGGCATAACCGATATCGGCAGTTACGCGTTCCACTATTGCAGCAGCCTGACCGGCATCACCATTCCTCTCAGCGTAACGACAGTCGGAGAAGGTGCGTTCTACCGCTGTGTCAGCCTGACCGGCATTACGGTTCCGCCCAGCGTGACAAACATCGGCCACAACGCATTTTACGGCTGCACCGGCCTTCAGGACATCTTCTATGACGGGCCGCGGGAGACCTGGGAAGCGCTTGCTGCGGACGCGGGCCTGGAAAATGTCAATGTCTTTGCCTGGGACTATGACGAAACGCTGAAAGTGACGATCACGACGCAAAAGGTTCCGGGCGGGATCAAAGTCAGCATGAGCTCCGCAGCCGGCATGATCTATTATACCCTGAACGGCACGCAGCCGTGCGCCATCTCTATCCCGTACGAAGCGCCTTTCCTCCTGAACGAAGCGGGAGATTACAGGATCAGGGCCCTGCCCGTCAACCGATCCAACAGCACATACGGGGATACGGAAACGAACAGTTTTAAGCTGGAACGGTCAGCGGTACCGGAGCTGTATGAAGAAGACAGCGCAATCCATATGGACGGTCCATCCGGATGCATCTACTATGTCTACGGTCTCATGACAGAGCCGACAACTTCGAGCAGCCGCTATACCGACCCGATCCCGCTCAAACGCACGAGAACCGTCCGCGCCAGAGTGATCGAGAACGGAAAAGCCCCGAGCGAGCTGGTCACCGTCACCTTCTGCGTGAGCAGCACATTCCGCTATCCGAACGACAGCTACAGCTTTCCGAATGCGGCGGAGTCCTTCGGCTATCCCAACATATACCGAATTGGAGAAGACCGCTATCAGGAGATTTTCGGCAGAACGAACGGACGCTTCCTCTACGAAATCTTCAAAGGCAAATGGAACGGATCCTGCTTCGGCATGTCTGCCACTGCTCTGATGTTTAGCCGGGGAATGCTGGATCTCGATGATTTCGGCAGCACGGAGACAGTCAACGCCCTGTCGGCGCCGCGCTCAAGGGACAGTGCGCTGACGCGGATCATCGAGCGCTACCAGGTGGCGCAGTTTATTCCGGATGTGCTCAAAGAACGCAACGATGTCAGTTCAGGCGGGAACATGGTGATCTCAAATCTCAGCAATCACGGCGAAGGCGACCGGCTGCTGAACGCGGTGCGGACTGCCTGCGACGGCGGGGAACCGATCATCCTGATCCTGTGGCGCAATGAGCTTTCCGGCAGCCATACGGTGGTGCCGTATCGGTTGGAAAACGGGAAAATATACGTCTATGACAGCAACAGGCCGAACGTTCAGAATATCCTTACCTACACAAAGAACGACGATGGGACATACTCCTTCCGATACGGGGAATACGGCTACGCGGTGTCGTATAACACCCTGAGCCTGCTTATGGCAAGGCTGGAAGGCCTGCGGACAGAACAAGTCGTCCTGACAGCGGACGGAAAACCGCAGATGCTGATCTCCCTGAATACCCGGGACTTCCGGATTCTGGATCAGAATGGCAAGGAAGTCACAGACTATATCACTGTCCGTGCGACGGAGGACATGGAGCAGACGGCAACGACCGTTCTGTCTCTGGATCAGGGCAGTTATACCATCCTCAATACGGACAGCAGCCTCACGGAATTCGCCCTTTCCGCCTCCACCGAAAACGACTATTACACGGTTGAAGCAGCCAACCCCACCGCACAGATTCAGATCGGGGTGGAATACGGACATCTGTTTGTCGCGGTTACCTGTGAGGACGAAACGGAGATCGCATTCCACACGAGCAATGCCACAGGACGCGAGAACGACATCTCCGTTAAGGCAAGCTATGCGAAGGTTTACGCCTGCACAGATCTTGCCACGCTGATCGAGACCACGGCGACGAGCATGCCCTGCAACGGGGAAACCATCGACCTGACGAAGGAGGGCGACCTTTACATCGGCGCGGTCGGCCAGGTAATCGCCGGAGAGGCAATGGATGAATATGACGACAGCGCCGCAGTCAGGCTGAACACAGATATCGGGGAACTGCTGGACGAAACCTTTACGCTGACGGCCAATGTGACCGGGGCCGGAGACACGGCTGTCATCTACGCTGCCTGCTATGACGCGTCCGGACAGATGACCGCCACCAGCAGCTGGGAGACGGAGGAAGGCAAGACAAAGTATCCGTTTACGATCCCGGGCGGCACAGCCGAAGTAAAGCTCTATGTGCTGGATAAAACCACAAGCGAACCGTTAACAGCGGTATTGACCCTGCGGCAGGGATAAAACAAAAAGAAAGGTTATTGGACAAGGCTATGCTGAAAAAAGCGGGTAAGTTCCTATTTCTTCTTCTATGCGCAGCGCTCAGTTTCTGCGTACTCTCTGTACCAGCCAGCGCGGAGGCAGAACCGGATGCCGGTGCGGAACTGATGGAAGTCCGCTCCGGCACCTGCGGAGACAACCTGACCTGGACACTGAACACCGCAAGCGGCGTGCTGACCGTCTCCGGAACAGGAGCAATGGCGGATGACAGCTGGTCTAGTCTTAACTACATTCCCTGGTATGATTACAGAACCCAGATAAGATCGGTGGTAGTCCAAAATGGTGTGACGAGCATCGGAAAGAACGCCTTTTATGAATGTGAAAACGTAACGAACGTAACAATATCCGATAGTGTTAAGGACATTGAATCTGGCGCCTTTTCTTACTGTACCAGTTTGGAAGAAGTAACAATCCCCGCAAGCGTTACAAATATAGTGGATAATCCATTCAATTATTGCTCGAATCTGAAGAGTATTACAGTTGAAGAAGGGAACACAAAATACTGTTCAGAAAATGGAATTCTCTATCGCGTCTATCTCTTTGGGGGCCACGGTATAATTGATTCAGCGTATTCAGATGATGAGTTTATCTACAGTTCCCTGGAAGCTCTGGTTTGTTACCCGGCCGGGAAGGAAGAGAGCGTTATTATTGGTGTTTCGGAGATTGGGAATGCAGCTTTTGCAGGATCTTCTCTGTCAACCATTACACTTTCTGACTCTGTCACCACAATCGGATCCACCGCATTTGCTAAATGCAGCCAGTTGAGCAGAATAACCCTTCCACACAATGTTACAAGTCTTGGCGCAGGGGCATTTATCAATTGTACGGCACTGAGAGAGATTTCCATTCTGGGGAATATACCGGCGATTGGCAACCTCACATTTGTCAGCTGCAGCTTGCTGGAGACAGTTTATCTGCCTGAGAGCATCACAAGTGTCGGCAGCAATGCATTCACAGGCTGCAATGCTTTGAAAACGGTGTATTACGCAGGGTCAGAAACCGAATGGAACGCTGTCAGCATCGGCGGGGCAAACGCGCCGCTTAAAAATGCAGAGATCATCTGCAACAGTATTTGCGGATTTTGCGGAGACAATCTGAGGTGGAACCTTGATTCCGCAACAGGAATACTGTCAATCACCGGCAGCGGCGCGATGGATGATTATGACGATTATATCCAGATATCGCCGTGGTACGATTATCTGGATCAGGTCACTTTCGTAGAAGTTGGAGCAGGCATAACACACATTGGAGATTTTGCTTTTGCAAAAAGCGCAGCTGTTTCTGTAAGCATACCGGCATCTGTGACCGGCATCGGGTCGCAGGCGTTCTTCAAATGCAATTCGTTAAGCGAAATAACTGTCAATACGAATAACACATCATATAAGACAGAGGATGGCGTGCTGCTCTCGTATGATGGGAAAACGCTTGTGTATTATCCGAATGGCAGAAATGAGACCAGCTACACCGTTGCAGATGGGGTTACAACAATCACCGAATATGCGTTTTACGGTTCTGAGAACCTTAAGACAGTTTTTGTTTCTGATACTGTGGAGACTATCAGGTATTGTGCCTTTAAGAATTGCTTCGCAATGGAAAGCATACAATTGCCAAAGAGCCTGGAAGAGATTGAATGGGCAGCGTTTTCCGGATGTAACAGTCTGGAAGCGGTTTATTATCAGGGATCGGCAGTTGAATGGGCCGCCATTGTGATCGCAGAGAATAACGAAACTCTGGTAGAAGCTGATTTTTTCTTTGCCGAGGAAAGTGATGAGTGTTCCGGAATGTGCGGAGAAAATGTCTGGTGGGAACTGAACATGGAGACGGGTGTTCTTACCATATCCGGAAGCGGGAAGATGTCATATATCGCGGTTCCGTGGCATTCACTCCGCAGCAGCATTAAAAGTGTGGTTATTCAGGACGGCGTAACGAGTATCGGAGATGCGGCATTTGACAAGTGTGAATGTCTGCTGGAAGTCTCAATTGCGGACAGCGTTTCTGAGATCGGAATCAAAGCGTTCAGAGGCTGCTTTTTGTTGAAAACAGTTACCATTCCGGAAGGGGTAACAACCATTCCGCAACAGGCATTCAGTGGATGCACATCTCTGATGACCGTGACTCTCCCGAACAGCCTGACCTGTGTGGACGAGGAAGCTTTTTACCAATGCGCGGAGCTCACAGCAATCAATCTGGGCAGCGCAGTCGAGACAATTGGGGAATGTGCGTTTTACTATTGTTTTGCACTTGAAAACATCACGATCCCCGGGAGTGTTACAAGCATGGGAGAAAGTGTGTTCTCGATGTGTGGCAGCTTGACCAGTGCCGGTCCAATCGGGAGCCACAGCAGTATAGAATTCGGATGGACAACAGAAATCCCGGATAATGCTTTCTCCGGCTGCAGCAGTCTGACGCGTATTACAATTCCGGAAAGTGTTTTGCGCATCGGAATCTCAGCATTTTCCGACTGCAGCAACCTGACAGAGATCGTGATTCCGGACGGCGTAACGGCCATTGCTGACTATACCTTCCTAAATTGCAACAGCCTGAGAGAAGCTGTAATCCCAAACGGGGTTACAGACATCGGAAAATGGGCTTTTTCAGGCTGCAGCAGCTTGACAAGTGTTGTAATTCCAGGCACCGTGATAAACATCGGAGACACTGCCTTTGGGTATACTGGCCTGAAGTTGGTTACATTGTCTGAAGGGCTGGATACAATCGGAGAATATGCATTCGCAGGCTCTATGATAGAGCAGATTGTGATACCGGATTCCGTTACCGGTTTGGGTGACCATGCATTTGAATATTGTGATTCCCTGAAAAAAGCAGTAATTGGAAACGGACTTACAGATACCGGCAACTATACATTCTGGGAGTGTGAATCTCTGCAGTCTGTCACATTTGGCAGCAGTCTGGAGAGAATCGGTTATGGAGCTTTCTATTGCTGTACGTCTTTAACATCTTTGGATTTTCCGGAATCACTAACAGAAATCGATTCCTGGGCTTTTGGAAATGGAATATCCATTTTCAGTGTTCATTTTCCTTCTGGTCAGATTTCAATACAGACAACTTCCTTTGACTGGTGGACGCATCTGTCAGATGTTTTCTTTGATGGCACAGAAGAAGAGTGGAATGCATTTAATGAAACGGCCGGATTGAAAGACGCCAGTCTGTTTTCCGCTGAAGACTATGATGAAGCGCTGACGGTGGACATCACGACACAGGAAGTGTCCGGCGGGGTAAAGGTAACCATGTCGAAGACAGGCAGCGGCACAATCTATTACACGCTGGACGGCACGACACCCTGCACGGCCTCCGTCCCATATGAAGAACCGTTTCTGCTGGAAGAGGCAGGGGATATCTTCATAAATGCCATCGTGATAGATCGGACAAGCGGGACCTACGGGGACGTTATGACGGAATATGTGGATCTGAAACAGTCCAGAGCACCTGAGATTTATGAACAAAACGGCGCGGTATGCATGAGCGCCACTATGACAAATTCGGGAGAAATTTACTATACCGTTGATCTGACCGCAGAACCTACAACTTCAAGCGCAAGATACATAAATCCGATTTTCCTGTCAGAGACAAAAGTAATTCGGGCAAAAGTAATCGAGACGGGAAAGGCACCGAGTGAGCTGGTGAGCTATGCGTTCTATGTCTCGAGCGGTGTGATCGAATATCCGGACGACAGCTACAGCTTTACCAACGCGGAAGATTCCTTCGGCTATTCCTCCGTCTACCGCATCGGGGAAGGCAGATACGGAGAGATCTTCGGCAGCGCAGCCGGCAAATTCCTGTATGATATCTATAAGAGCAAATGGGGCGGCTCCTGCTTCGGCATGTCCGCTACATCCCTGATGTTCAGCAGGGGGGTATTAAGCCTCAGCGATTACAGCAGCAGTGCACAGACGGTAAACAACCTGACAGCGCCGCGTTCAAGGGACAGCGAACTCACAAAACTGATCGAACGTTACCAGGTGGCACAGTTCCTGCCGGAGATGGTAAAAGAACGGAACGACATCAGCAGCGGCGGGAATATGGTGATCTCGGATATCAGTCCGGAAGAAACGGGAGACGCGCTGCTTCACGCAGTGGAAAAAGCCTGCACCGGAGAAGAGCCAATCGTCATGATCCTGTGGAAGAACGGGTTAAACGGCAGTCATGCGGTGGTGCCATACAAGCTGCAGAACGGACAAATTTATCTATATGACTGCAACAGGCCAAACGAAGAGAACATCCTCAGCTATACGAAAAACGCAGATGGCACATATGCGTTCAGTTATGGGGAATACAGCTATGCAGTATCGTATAATACGCTGAGCACCCTGCTTGCGAGACTGGAAGGTTTGCAGACAGGGCAGGTCAGTCTGATGGCAGATGGAAAGGAACAAATCCTTATCTCTCTGAACACAAAGAACTTCCGTATTCTGGACGCGAAAGGAAACGAAACCACCGACTATATGACAGTCCGCGCAACGGAGGATATGACACAGTCCGCAGAGACAGTGCTGTATCTCGATGTCGGGAACTATACGATCATAAACCTGGACAACAGCCTTAATAATTTTACGCTCTCAGCCGCAACGGAGACAGACTTCAATACAGTGACCGTAGAGGATCTCTCCGCATCGATCCAGGTAGGCGTGAAATACGGACATCTGTCCATTGCAGTAACCGGTGAGAACGAGACAGCCATGACCTTCCACACCTGCAATGCCTCCGGACAGGAAAACGAGATCGAGCTGACAGCAGATTATGCGAAGATCTATGCCAGCACGGATCTGGCTACCTTGGTGGAAACAACGGTAAGCAGTATTACCGGTAACGGAGAAGAGATTGAATTAACGCAGAATGAGTTGAACCCGGAGATCTATTTTGGCTCGGTCGGACAGCTGATCCCAACTTCTGCCAGAGAGACCTATGACGGCAGTACGGCAGTACGGCTAAGCACGGATATTACAGAACTGGTGGAGGACACCTTCACGCTGACAGCCAATATAACAGGTGCCGGGGAGGCGGCGGTTGTCTATGCGGCGAGCTATGACGCTGTAGGAAAAATGACCGCTATCCACAGCTGGGAGACGCAGGCAGGAAAAACGAAGTACCCGTTCACGATAGAAGCAGGCACTGCGGAAGTGAAGATCTATGTACTGGACAAGGAAAGCCATAGACCATTAATCGAAGTGCTCAGCATTCGGTAGAGGGAGTAAAAAAGACAGAAGACGACGGAGGAACAGACAATGAAGAAGCAGGTATTCAAAATAATGGGGATCCTATTTGCTGCCTGTATCGGTATGTTTGCTCTATCGTTTTCTGCTTATGCCGAGAACGAAACCGTAGAGCTGATGGCCAGCTACTCCGGTAGCTGCGGGGACAACCTGACCTGGACACTGGATACGAACACGGGTGAGTTGAATATATATGGCGATGGAGCAATGGATAACTGGACGAGTTCTGCTCCAGCACCCTGGTCTGATTACAGAGACCAGATTAATGAGATATATATTGATATTGGTGTTACGTCCATTGGAGATTATGCATTCTATATGTGCGACAAAGTTACAAGATTTGGCATCTCCGTATTCTATAGTCAAGCAACAGACTTTTTAAATGCAATCGGGAATTCTGCCTTCAACGGATGCAGTTCATTGGAGAGTGTTTATATACCAGCTGGTGTAACAAGTATCGGGACTTTGGCGTTTAATGGATGCGCAGCCTTGACAGACATTATCATTCCGAGAACGGTGACAAATATAGGAATTTGGGCTTACAGGTCCTGCACTTCTCTGAAAAGAGCTACAATCCTTGGAGAGATCACGGCAATACCCAGCGCATGTTTCCAGCAATGCAGCGCACTGTCATATGTGGGCATCCCCGGCAGAGTTTCCGAGATAGGTCCATCTGCATTTGCAGGATGCGACAGCCTGCAGACAATTTGTTTTTCCGGAAGTGTGAGCGATTGGGCGTCTATAACGATAGGCAATAATAACGATTCCCTCTCTTCGGGACAGCTCTATACGGATGCAGTATATGGCACCTGCGGAGTTAGCGCAGTTTGGATATTTTTAAGCACGGGAGAATTAAATATTATTGGCGAAGGAGAAATAAATAGTTATGATAGTTTGGGAAGCCCATGGCGAGAATACTGTGATCAGATTTCTCAGGTGACAATATTTGATGGGATAACAACAATAGGAGCAGGTTCTTTCCAAAATTGCACATCCTTAACGACCATCTTTATTCCATCCAGTATAGAGACTATCAGGGAGCATAGTTTGATAGTAGGCGGTGCATTCTTGCACTGTAATGAAATGACGGAGATCTTTGTTGATGAGGAAAACCCATATTTCTGTGATGTTGACGGGGTACTGTATAGCAAAGATCTGACAGAGCTTGTATACTATCCGTCTGGAAAAAATAATACAGAATATAGTATTCCGGAACAAACTATCACGATTAGAGAAGGTGCTTTTAACTGGAGCAGAAATCTTAAAAAAGTAATCATCCCAGACAGCGTAAAAACGATTGGACAATGGGCTTTTTTTGGAAGTGCCCTGACATCAGTTGCAATTCCAAACGGGGTATCTGCTATTGCAGCACATGGTTTCTACGGCTGCAGTGCAATGCGGGCAATGATCATTCCGCAAACTGTAACCAGCCTTGGGGAGTCGGCATGTGTCTGCTGCCCCAACCTGATGGACGTTTACTATGACGGAACACTGCAGGAATGGCAGGAATTGCTTAATTCTGTCCAAACATCAGGAAGCATCACAACGAATTACTCAGGCCTTGAAAATGTGAATCTGTTTTCTGCAGAAGACTATAACGAAAATCTTACCGTAAGCATTACCACGGAAGCAGTCCCCGGCGGGGTAAAGGTAACCATGTCGAAGACAGGCAGCGGCACAATCTATTACACGCTGGACGGCACGACACCCTGCACCGCCTCTATCCCGTATGAAGAACCGTTCCTGCTGGAAGACGCAGGAGATATCTTCATAAATGCCATCGTTATAGACCGGTCGAGCGGGACCTACGGAGACGCGGTGACGGAGTATGTGGAGCTGAAGCAGTCAGCCGTTCCCGAGATTTATGAGCAGGCCGGAGCCATCTGCATGAACGGACCGGCAAACGCCGTGTACTACAGCCTTGACCTCACCCAAGAGCCAACGACTGCGAGTGACCGCTATCTCAGCCCGGTTCTCCTTTCCGAAACAACAGTGGTCCGGGCAAGAGTGATCGAAGCCGGGAAAGCGGCAAGCTCGGTGGTAAGCTACGCCTTTTATGTTACCGGCAGCGGCAGTACCTACCCGGATGACAGTTATCGCTTTGGCAACACGGGAGAGTCCTTTGGCTATTCTTCGGTCTACCGGATTGGGGAAGAGCGGTACAGCGATATATTTGGCAGCGCGGCAGGCAGATTCCTGTATGAGATCTACAAAGGGAAGTGGGGCGGTTCCTGCTTCGGCATGTCGGCGACATCCCTGATGTTCAGCAAGGGTGTTCTCAGCCTCGGTGATTACAACAACAGCGCCAGAACCGTGAACGAGCTTCTGGCTCCACGGTCGCGGGACAGTGAGCTGACAAAACTGATCGAGCGCTACCAGGTAGCCCAGTTTCTGCCGGAGATGATGAAGGAGCGCAATGACATCAGCAGCGGCGGGAATATGGTGATTTCGGGGCTCAGCCCTGAAGCGGCAGGAGATCGGCTGTTGAGCGCGATACAGAAAGCCTGCAATGGAGAGGAACCCATCATCCTGATTCTGTGGAAGAACGGGCTGAACGGCAGTCATGCGGTGGTACCGTACAAGCTGCAGAGCGGGAGGATCTATCTCTATGACAGCAACAGCCCAAACGAGGAGAACATTCTGACATATACCAAAAACACGGATGGAACCTATTCATTCCATTATGAGGAATACAGCTATGCGGTTTCATACAACACACTGAGCAAGCTGCTCGAGGGACTGGAAGGTCTGCAGACAGGACAGGTCAGTCTGACGGCAGATGGGAAAGAGCAGATGCTGGTATCCCTGAACACGAAGAGCTTTCGGATCCTGGATGTGGAAGGAAAGGAAGTAACAAACTATATCACGGTACGGGCGACGGAAGACATGGAGCAGTCTGCCGAGACAGTGCTGTATCTGGATGCGGGAACCTATACCATACTGAATACGGACAGCAGCCTTGAAAGTATTACACTTTCAGCGGCAACGGAAGGAGATCTCAAAGGAGTAACGGTCGCGGATCCTTCCGCCAGGATTCAGATCGGGGTGAAATACAGACATCTGTCCATCACGGTAAACAGTGAAGAACAGACCTCTATGATTTTCCGGACGGGCAATGGATCCGGACAGGAGAACGAGATCGGGATTACGGCGGAGTATGCGAAGATTTATGCGAGTACGGATGTGGCAACGATGGTGGAGACAACAGCGCCGAATATTCTCGCAAACGGGACAAGTCTTGCGCTGGAGAAGAGTCCGACGGACGACAGTATCTATTTCGGGGCGGTTGGCGGCAATCTTGCGGAAACGGCAAGACCGGCATACGATAACGGATCCGGAGTACGCATCAGTACAGATATTACGGGACTGCTGGACGAGACCTTCACCCTGACCGCCAATGTCACAGGAGCAGGGGAGACAGCCGTCGTCTATGCGGCAAGCTATGACGCCGCAGGAAAGATGACCGCCATCCACAGCTGGGAGACCCAGGCGGGAAAAATGAAGTACCCGTTCACGATCGAAGCGGACACCTCGGAAGTAAAGATTTATGTGTTGGACAAAACCACAAAGGAACCGCTGGCGGAAGCTTTGACTATCCGCTGACCGATCAGATATACGGAAAACGGCAGACAACACAGGGGGAATAATACAAAATATGAAAAAGCAGATCATCAAAACGCTGATAGTTCTGATAATAATAGTCATAAGCCTGTTTGCACTGTCGTTTTCCGCGTCCGCGGAAGGAACCGCAGAGCTGATGGAGACTTATACCGGAACATGCGGAGACAACCTGACCTGGACGCTGGATACCTCCACCGGTGTGCTGACTATCTCCGGCACGGGAGAGATGGATGATTGGTACATGGGTGGTGTTCCCGAATGGGTCAGTTGCGGTTATACTGACAGAATAACAGAAATCGTCATTCATCAAGGCGTGACAAGCATCGGTGGGCAAGCGTTTTATGATTGCGTTGGGGTAACAAGTGTTACGATTCCAAACAGTGTTCGCAGTATAGGTAACAGTGCGTTCTGTGGTTGTTTAAGCCTGTCAAACGTTATAATTCCAGACGGCGTTCGCAGTATAGGTGACAGTGCGTTCTATGACTGTTCAAACCTGACAGACCTTATAATCCCCGACAGTGTCACAAGCATTGGAAGCGCTGCTTTTTATGGTTGCAGCCGGTTGGAGGAATTCACTATTCCAAAAGGAGTTACAGGTATTGCCCAAAATACCTTTTGGAGATGCAATAGCCTGAAAAGCATTATTATTTCCGAAGGTGTCACCAACATTGATTATACAGCATTTGATGAATGCACTTCATTACTGGCTTTTTCTGTAGAATCCGGGAATCAATCCTATTGTGCAGAAGATGGCGTACTATTTACCGGGGATAAAACCAGACTGATTAAATACCCGGCGGGCAAGACAGCAGCAAGCTACACAATCCCAGACGAGGTGATAGAGCTTGATGATCATGCATTCTATGATTGCGACAAACTAACAAGTATTACCGTTCCAAGCAATGTGACCGATATTAGAGGAGAGATAGATGGAGAAGAGATGTTTGCGGGCTGTTCCTCTCTTTCTGCTATTAATGTGGATTCCGACAACCCGGTCTATTGTTCAGAAGACGGAATTCTTTTCAACAAAGACAAAACTATCCTGCTGCAATACCCCTGCAGCAAGGCGGGAAGCGCCTATCAGATACCAGAAACAGTAAAGAGTATCGGCAGATGCGCATTTGATCAGTGTAGCAAGCTGACAGGTGTTATAATTCCAAGCAATGTAACAAGTGTGGAGTTAGCCGCTTTTCGTGGCTGTAGCAGCTTGACAACCGCGGGGCCAATCGGAAGCGGCTGCAGTATTGAATTTGGCTGGACATCAGAAATCCCCGAAATCGCTTTCAGCTTTTGCGAAAGTCTGACCAGCACTTTTATACCGAGCGGCGTGAAAAACATTGGAGCAGGAGCCTTCGAAAACTGCAGCAGCCTGACAAGTATTACACTTCCTGACACTCTGGAAAGCATGGGCGAGTCTGCCTTTGCCAAGTGCATCAGTCTGAAAACCATCAACCTTCCGGACAGCCTGACCAGGTTGGGTTCCGATGTCTTTTATGGGTGTTCCGCCCTGACAGAGATCACAATCCCGGACGGTGTTACGAGCATTGAAGGAAACACTTTCTGTGGCTGCAGCAGCTTGACGAATCTTTCCATACCAGACAGCATAACAAGTATCGGGGAGAGGGCTTTTTCGGGAAGTGGTCTGACCAATATCGCGATCCCGGACGGTGTTACGAGTATTGGCGAATACGCATTTTATTGGTGCAACAAGCTTACAAGCATTAAGATCCCGTTCAGCGTAACCAATATTGGCTTTTTTGCGTTCAGTGGCTGTAGCAGCCTGAAAACAGTAAAGTACATAGGCACAGAAAGCCAGTGGCAGGAAATAACAATCGGAGTTTATAATGAATCTTTGCTGGATGCAAATATTGAGTATTTGGTTCAATCCGGCTCCTGTGGCGAAAAACTGACATGGACGCTGAATACTATTACCGGCGAACTTACCATTTCGGGATCCGGGAAAATGTATGACTGGAGGCAGTGGTCTTTTGTTTCACACACATTCAGTGATCCTGCCCCATGGGATGATTATCGTAATCAGATCAAAACAATAACCATCAATGAAGGTGCAACGAGTATTGGGAGTGCTGCTTTCACTGGCTGTAGCAGTCTTACAGCAATCACAATCCCAACCAGCATTACCAGCATTGAGGCGTCAGCACTGTCCAATTGTACGGGCCTGACAGAGGTCATAATTCCAGACAGTGTAACAAGTATCTGGGGTTCTGCTTTTTACGGCTGTAGCAGCCTGACGGATATCAAAATTTCAGAGAGCATAAAGAGCATCCCATATAACCTCTTTTACGGCTGCAGCAGTCTGAAAGAGATTACAATTCCGGACAGTGTTACAAGCATTGGAGAGAGCGCTTTCCGTGAGTGTAAGAGCTTAGTGCACGTTACCATCCCGAACGGCGTGACGGTTATTGACAAATATGCGTTCTATAAATGTTCCAGCCTGAATAGTGTAACAATCCCGAACAGTGTAACAAGTATAAAAGATTGGGCTTTTACAGGCTGCAATGATCTGAAAGAGATCACAATTCCGGACAGTGTAACAGATATCGGGAGTTCTGCCTTCAACGGCTGCAACAGCTTGACTAACATTATAATACCTTCCAATGTCAAAAGTATCGGATCCTATGCGTTTTACCGTTGCAGCAGTCTGACAGAAGTGACAATTCCAGACAGCACAGAGAGTCTGGGAGCCGTAGCGTTTGGCGCATGTACTGCACTTCATACATTTACTGTCGACTCAGATAACCCGGCGTACTGCGCGGAGAACGGAGTTCTTTACAACAAAAGTAAAACACAGCTGATACAATACCCGGCCGGGAGAACAGAAACGAGCTATCAGATACTGAATACGGCAACAATCATCGGAAAATATGCTTTTTATGGCTGCAAAAGCTTAACTGACATTACCGTCCCGTCAAGTGTTACGAGCATTGGTGCATCTGCATTTTCCGACTGCACCGGTCTGGCAAACATTACGATGCCTGCCAGCGTGACAAACATAGAATCGGATATTTTCAAAGGCTGTGTCAGTCTGACAAGCGCAGGCCCGATCGGGAGCGGATGTAGTCTTGAGTTTGGCTGGACGACAGCTATTCCCGCAGGGGCTTTCGACGGGTGCAGCGGCTTGACAGGAATTACGATACCGAATACCGTGACAAGCATTGGCGATTATGCTTTACACGGATGCAGCAGCCTTGCAGGCATAACGATACCGGAAACAGTAACAAGCATTGGCAATTCTGCTTTATACGGGTGCAGCAGCCTGAAACACATTACAATCCCGGAAGGCGTGAAAAACATTGGTTCTTTTGCCTTTGGTGGTTGTGCTGGTCTTGTTAGCGCAGGCCCGATCGGGAGCGGATGCAGCTTTGAATATGGTTGGGAGACGATGCTCCCTGAGCATGCCTTCGGTGGCTGTGATAGTTTGGCCTCTATCACGGTTCCGGAAACCGTGACAAGCATTGGAGCCTATGCATTTGGATGCTGCAGCAGTCTGAAAAGCATCACGATTCCGGATGGAGTTACAAACATCAGGAGCATGACATTCTGCTGGTGCAGCGGACTTGTTGATATTACACTTCCGGAAGGGATCACCAGCATCAGTTATGATGCCTTTATGGGCTGTTACAATCTTCGAACTGTCTTTTTTGGTGGCACAAAAGGAGACTGGCAAGCCATTTCGAGTGCTGACGAACTGAATAATGTCGATCTGTTCTCAACTGACAACTATGACGAAGAGCTGTATGTTGAAATCACGACTCAGGATGTCCCGGGTGGGGTCAAGGTTTCCATGAGCAAAACCGGCGATGGCACAATCTATTACACGCTGGATGGCACCATGCCTTGTACTGCTTCCATACCCTATACGGGACCGTTCCTGCTGAAAGAAGCCGGAGACATTTTTGTCAATGCCATGGTAATTATTCCGTCCATTGGAACCTATGGGGACACTACCACGGAGTTCGTAGCCCTGGAACAGTCCAAGGCACCTCAAGTCTATGAACAGAATGGTACAGTTGTCATGAACGGTGCGACGGGATGTATCTACTATACCTTCGACCTGACAGCAGAACCGTCAACTTCGAGCGCAAAATACGAAAGTCCGATTCTTCTGTCGGAGACAAAGGTAGTTCGAGCGAAAGTAATCGAAACAGGAAAAGTGCCGAGTTCTGTAGTGAGCTATGCCTTCTATGTAACTGCTGGAGGAATTGATTATCCTGACGACAGCTACTGTTTTACCAACACAGCAAGTTCTTTTGGTTACGGGAAAAATTATCGTATCAGAGAGAACAGATATAGAGAGATCTTTGGAGATGCGGTGGGAAAATTCCTGTACAATGAATATTCTGTAGCATACCAAGAGGAATATTACAGGTGGGCCGGCAACTGTTTCGGTATGTCTGCAACCTCTCTGATGTTCGCAAACGGAATGCTGAACCTTCATGATTACAGCATCACTGCACAATCGGTTTATGATCTTCCTGCGCCAAAGGCAACGGACAGCAATTTAACCCAGTTGATTGAGAGGTATCAGCTTTCTCAGTTCCTGAGAGAAGTGATAGAAGAAAAGGAAGACGCAATCCACGGCGGCAACATGGTGCACAGCGGTGAGGTGACTGAGGCTGCAGCCGGAGACCGGCTGTTAAGTGCCATCCAAAAAGCGTGCAGCGGAGGGGAGCCAATTGTATTGATTATATGGGCGCAGCAGATGTCGCACGAACATGCAGTTGTTCCCTATAAACTAGCTGATGGCAAAATTTATATCTATGACTGCGATATTCCGGGAATGGAAAATACCATATCATATGAGAAAAGTCAGAAAGACGGAAGCTATACATTCAACTACAAAGGAATGTATAATTATGGATTTGCAGTCGCGTATATTTCACTAAACAGACTGTTAAGCAAACTCGAAGGGTTTGAAACAGGGCAGGCAGATCTGACGGCAAACGGGAAGGAACAGCTGCTGGTTTCTCTGAACACGAGCAGTTTCCGAATCGTTGATGAAAACGGAAATGAAGTAACAAATTATACTACCATTCATGCGTCAGACATGATACAGGCATCTGAAACGATACTGTATCTGGATGTTGGCAACTATACCATCCTCAATCAAGATAGTACGCTTGAAGAGTTTACTATTTCTGCTGCAACAGAAAGCGACTACTGCACTGTAACGGTAGAGGACCCCGCTGCGGAGATACAAATCGGTATAGAGAATGAACATTTATTCATGTCAGTCACCAGCGAAAAGCAGGTAGCTTTGTCAGTCTGTGTGCTGACAGCAGCCTCAGAAGAGAACACGATTGAGACAACAGCGGATTATTTAAAGGTCTATACATACTCGGATACAGCAACCATTGTTGAAACCACGGCTACCGGTATCATCGGAAACGGCGAGGAGATTAATCTGACAGAAGACGGACAGAACGGCGGTATCTATTACGGCGCGGTCGGACATAAGCTGGAAGCAATCGCACAGGAAGCTTATGAAGAAAATGTCGGGATCCGGGTAAGCACGGATATCACGGGACTGATCGAAGAGACTTTCACCCTGACGGCCAATGTAACCGGCGCGGGAGAAACTGCGGTCGTTTATGCAGCGAGCTATGACGCTGCAGGGAAGATGACTGATATCCACAGCTGGGAGACCCAGTCAGGCAAGACAAAGTATCCGTTTACGATAGAAGCGGGTACTGCAGCAGTCAAGATTTATGTACTGGACAAAAACACAAGCAAACCGCTGACGGAGTCGCTGACTCTGCGGCAGGGATGAAAAAACTCAGACAGGTTTGAAAACAGGACTGATATGGGAGAGAGAATATGAAGGGAACGATCAGACAATTGACAGCGATATTGCTCTGCGTTGTTCTTTGCATAAGCTTTTCTCCCATGTCTGCCGGCGCGGAAAACGCGGAACTGTTGGACACATCTTCCGGCACCTGCGGCGATAACCTGACCTGGACGCTGGAATCGCCGTCCGGACAGCTGACTATCTCAGGAACGGGGGCAATGTATGACTGGTCGGAAGGCAGCAGACCATGGCCGGGATACAGGGTTCGGCGCGTGGTGATCGAAAACGGCGTGACGAGCATTGGCAAAAATGCTTTTTCCTACTGCAGCAATCTGACAAACATTTCGATCCCGGACAGTGTAACGGCGATCGGCAATTCGGCTTTTCGAAACTGCAGCAGTCTGACGGAGATTACAATCCCAAACGCGGTAACCAGCATCGGTGGGTTTGCCTTCTATGGCTGCAGCGGCCTGTTGAGCCTCGCGATTCCGGCAGGGGTTACGAGTATCGCCGATTATCTTTGCTGTGGCTGCAGCGGTCTGGCAAACATAATCATACCGGGAGGCGTAACAAGCATCGGGTACTCCGCCTTTTCCGGCTGCAGCAGCCTGACGGCTCTTGTGATTCCCGAAGGTGTAACAAGCATCGACGTTTTTGCTTTCTATAACTGCAGCAGTCTGATCAGCCTCACCGTCCCGGGCAGCGTGACCGCAATCGGGCAGACGACGTTTGCCGGATGCAGCGGTCTGAAAAGTGCCGGACCGGTCGGAAGCGGAAGCGGTTATGAGTTTGGCTGGGCAGAAGAAATCCCGGACAACGCGTTTCGGGGCTGCAGCGCCATCAGTCGGATTCAGCTTCCGGACACCTTAACCACTGTCGGAAAAGCGGCATTCCTTGGCTGCAGCAGCCTGACAGATATCACGATCCCGGGCAGGGTGAGCAGTATTGGTGACGAGGCATTTGGAGACTGCATTTCGCTGACCGCAGTCAATGTAGCAGCGGGCAGCGGATCATACTGCTCTGCTGACGGTGTGCTGTTCAATACGGACAAAACCAGACTGCTGTACTATCCTGCAGGCAAAGCAGGGATATCCTATACGATACCGGATACGGTGAAAAGTATCGACGGATATGCTTTTGCCGGTTGTAAACTGACAAAGGTTCAAGTCCCGGGAAGTGTCACAAAGATGGGATCATATGTGTTTTCCGACTGTACCGGCCTAACAAGCGCCGGACCGGCGGGAAGCGGATGTGGTATTGAATTCGGCTGGACAACACGTATCCCGCAGGCAGCGTTTTACGGCTGCGGCAGTCTGGAAAGCGTCAAGATCCCGGATAGCGTAACAAGCATTGGCGGATGGGCATTTGTTGAATGCAAAAGCCTGACCGGCATTGCAATCCCGGACGGTGTAACAAAGATTAACGACTGTACCTTCTCCGGCTGCAGCAGCCTGACGGCAGTTGCCATTCCCGAAAGAGTGACGTCGATTCTGAGCAGCGCGTTTGCAGGCTGCAGCAGCCTTGTGAGCATCACGATCCCGGACGGTGTTACGGTTATAGACGATTACGCCTTCTCCCGCTGCAGGAGCTTAACGGACTTCACAATCCCGGTCGGTGTTACTAGCATCGGAAACTATGCCTTTTACGGCTGCTGTTCCCTCACGGAGATCTCCATCCCGGATGGTGTGACGAGCATCGGCAGATGTGCTTTTCAATACAGCGGCATCAAAAGTGCTGTGATTCCGGGGAGCGTTTCCGAGCTGGGGCAAAAGGTGTTTGCCAATTGTCCGAGCCTCTCGGATGTCTATTATGGCGGTCAGCGCTCGGAGTGGAACACTCTGTCAGATAGCGCGGATCTGAACAGCGTCAACCTTTTTGCTGCTGAAGACTATGATGAAGCGCTGACGGCCGACATCACGAAGGAGGAAGTACCGGGCGGGGTGAAAGTGAGCATGAGCACTGCCAGCGGAACGATCTATTACACGCTGGACGGGACACTGCCCTGCACGGCGTCGATTCCGTATGAAGCGCCTTTCCTGCTGGAAGAAGCAGGAGACATCTTTATCAACGCCGTCGTCATTGACCGCACAGAAGGAACTTACGGGGATGTTGTGACCGAGTATGTGGACCTGGAGCGGTCCGATGTGCCGGAAGTATATGAACTGAACGGTGCAATCCATATGGACGGAACCCTGACAAAGCCGGGGGGAATCTACTACTGCTTCGATCTGACAACAGAGCCGACAGCAGCAAGTGACAAATATGTGAACCCGGTCCTCCTTTCAGAGACAAAAGTGATTCGAGCCAGGGTGATCGAAACAGGAAAAGCGCCGAGCGCTCTGGTGAGTTATGCTTTTTATATGACATCCGGGGGCATTGCATTCCCGGATGACAGCTACAGCTTTCCCAACACGGCAGCGTCCTTCGGCTACGGGAATGCCTTCCGCATCGGAGAAGAACAATACGGGGAAATCTTCGGCAGCACGGCCGGCCACTTCCTGTATAACATCTATAACAGCAGATGGGGCGGCTCGTGTTTCGGCATGTCCGCAACCGCCCTGATGTTCAGCGACGGGGTACTGAACCTCGGCGACTACAGCGGCAGCGCACAGAACGTCAACGGGATTGCGGCTCCGCGGTCACGGGAAAGCGAGCTGACCAGGCTGATTGAGCGCTACCAAGTGGCACAGTTTCTGCCGGAGATGGTGAAAGAGCGCAATGATATCAGCAGCGGTGGGAATATGGTGATCTCAGGGCTCAGTTCAGAGACTGCCGGAGACAGTCTCCTGCGCGCGGTGCAGAAGGCCTGCACCGGAGGAGAGCCGATTATCCTGATCCTGTGGAAAAACGGCCTGAACGGCAGCTACGCGGTAGTGCCGTACAGGCTGCAGAATGGCAAGATTTATATCTACGACAGCAACAGACCGAACGAAGAGAGAATTCTGACTTATACCAAAGACAGCGAAAGCGGATCATATCGGTTCAGTTATGGGGAATACAGCTATGCGGTGTCCTACAACACCCTGAACACCCTGCTCAGCGGGCTGGAAGGGCTGCAGACCGGACAGGTAAGCCTGACGGCAGGCGGGAAGGAGCAGATGCTGGTTTCACTGAACACGAACAGCTTCCGAATTTTGGATGAAGCGGGGAATGAAGTTGCGGACTATACCGTGTGCCGCGCGACGGAAGACATGGCACAATCCGTGGAAACGGTGCTGTATCTGGACGAAGGAACCTACACCGTCCTGAATGCGGACAACACCCTTGCTGCGTTTTCTCTTTCTGCGGCAACAGCGGGAGATTATTGCTCGGTGACGGTAAATGACCCGTCCGCACAGATTCGGATCGGTGTAGAGTATAGCCACTTGTCCGTGACGATTACGTGTGACAGACAGGCATCCATGACTTTCCGGACGCTCAATTCTTCAAGCGTGGAAAATACAATAGGGTTGACAGCGGAATACGCAAAGGTCTCTGCTTGTACAGATCTCGCAACACTGGTCGAGACGACGGTGTCGAGCATCACCGGCAACGGGGAGACTATTGCGCTGACACAGGAAAACCAGGGCACAACGGTCTACTTTGGCATGATAGGCGAGTCGGTCACGGAAGAGGCGAGGGATGCCTATGACGGCAGCGCGGAGATCCGACTGAGTACGGATATTGCGGAGCTACTGGATGAGAGCTTCACTCTGACGGCCAGCGTGACCGGAGCAGGAGAGACAGCCATCGTCTATGCGGCGAGCTATGACGTGTCTGGACAGATGACCACTGTTCAAAGCCGGGAAACCCAGGCAGGGAAGACGAAGTACCCGTTCACAATTGAAGCGAGCACTGCTGAAGTGAAAATCTATGTGTTGGACAAAAACACAAGCAAACCGCTGACGGTAGCACTGACTATTCAATGACAGACCGGGAAAACGAAAAACGACAGAAAACACAGGAGGCTCCATATATGAGAAAACATATTATCAAAACACTGATCATTCTTCTGGCAGGATTACTCTGCCTGTTTGCACTGTCGTTTTCCGCATCCGCGGAAGGAACCGCAGAGCTGATGGAAAGCTACTCCGGCACCTGCGGCGACAATCTGACCTGGACGCTGGATACTGCGACGGGCGAACTGGTTATCTCCGGCACGGGAAATATGACGCCTTGGATGTATCAGAGCAGCGTGCCGTGGAATGACTATCGGGAACAGATTTTGAGCGTGAAGATTAATCCGGGAGCCACTGATATCAGAGAAAGCTCTTTCAGCGACTGTAGCAATTTGAGAAGCGTCATCATTCCGGAAAGTGTGACAAGCATTTATGACAACGCTTTTAGAAACTGCACCAGTCTGACAGACATTACAATCCCAAACGGAGTTACATGGATCAGAATCTATGCTTTCTCAAACTGCAGCGGTCTGACGAGCCTCACAATTCCGAGCAGCGTGACGAATATTGAAGAAGGTGCTTTCGAGGGGTGCAGTTCGTTGAAGACCATTACGGTTGAAAACGGAAATCCATCCTACTGCTCTGAAGATGACGTTCTCTTTACTGCCGGCAAGACGGAATTGCTGTTGTTTCCGGCTGATAAAGATATAAGCGTTTATGCGATTCCGGCTGGCGTGACAAGCATCGCAATGAGTGCTTTTGCCGATAACAGCCACTTGACAAGCGTTACGATTCCGGACGGTGTTACGACTATCGGATCCTCAGCGTTTGATGGCTGCAGCGAACTTCAGAGCGTCACGATCCCCAACAGCGTCACGAGCATTTACGGATGTGCGTTCCGCTCTTGCTTCAAGCTGGCAGATATCACGATTCCGAACGGTATTACAACGATTGGGTACTGCGCGTTTATGGGATGCAGTTCCATAAAAAGCATCACAATCCCGGGAAGCGTGACCAGCATCGGCTTCTCTTGCTTCTATGGCTGTGGTTTGCAAAGCGCCGGGCCGATCGGGAGCGGCTGCGATATTGAATACGGCTGGGAAACGGAAATTCCTGCCAACGCGTTTAACAATTCCGATCTGACAAGCGTTACAATCCCGGGCACCGTGACCAGCATCGGTGATTCAGCCTTCTCATACTGCAATCTTTCAACTGTCTATTTCAGAGGGACTCCAAAGCAGTGGGAAGCCATCACGATCGGGAGTAATAACGATTCTCTGCTGAACGCGGCTTTTGAGTATCCGGGTATCTATTTCGGTGACTGTGGAGAAAACCTCACATGGGCACTGAACTCCTATACCGGTGAACTGTTCATCTACGGGACAGGCTCGATGTATTTTGACATGAGCGGGAAGTATACTTTTTCCTGGTATGAGCATAAGGATAAGATTAAAACGGTAATCATTGAAAACGGAGCGACTGGTATCGGGACGAATGCTTTCCTCGGGTGTAGTAACGTGACTGGCGTTTCCATTCCGGAAAGTGTCAGCTCAATCGGGGACAGGGCTTTCAGCGGCTGCTCCGGGTTGACAGGCCTTTCACTTCCAAATAGTCTTACATACATTGGGAATTATGCCTTCCGTGGTTGCAGCGGGCTGACCGAACTTGCTATTCCGCAAAGCGTTACAAGCATTGGAGAAGGTGTTTTTGAAGACTGCAGCAAACTGACAAGCATGGCGATTCCGAACGGTGTAACGTGGATATTGGGCAGCACATTCTCGGGGTGCAGCAGTCTGACGAGTGTTACGATTCCGGAGAGTGTGACGACGATTATGGGTTATGCTTTTCGTGGCTGCAGCAGCCTGACGAGTCTGACCGTTCCGGAGACGGTAACTGCAATCAGAGAATATGCTTTCTCCGGCTGCACCGGACTGACAGAATTCACGATTCCTGAGAGCATAACCAGCATTGAATATGGCGTTTTCTACGGCTGCAGCAATCTCAGAAACGTCACAATTCCGGAGACTGTAACGAGCATCGGCAGCCATGCCTTTGCCAACTGCACCAGTCTGGCGGATATCACCATTCATGCCGGAATAAAAAGTATCGGATCCTACGCGTTCTGGAGATGTACCAGCCTGACGGAGATTACGATCCCAAGCGGAGTAGAAAGCATTGGCGACGGCTTGATTGCCGGCTGTACCTCCATGCAGAATATCGTTGTTGAGTCCGGCAACCCGGTATGTTGTGTTGAGAACGGTGTCCTTTTCAACAAAAATAAAACGCAGCTGCTGCAATATCCCGTCGGCAGAACAGATACAGACTATCAGATACCGAATACCGTAACAAGAGTCGGGAAATATGCCTTTTACGGAGATAAAAACCTGACCGGCGTAACAATCCCGAGCAGTGTAACAAGTCTCGACTCCTACGCCTTTGACGGCTGCAGCAGCCTGGCAGGTATTGTGATTCCGCAGTCCGTAATGAGCTTTGGATCGGATGTTTTCCACGGCTGCAGCAAACTGACAAGCGCCGGCCCGTATGGGAGCGGCTGCAGCATTGAGTTTGGCTGGGAGACAGAAATCCCTGCAAGCACGTTCTGCAACTGCAGCAGTCTGACAAGCATTACCATTCCGGATACCGTGACAAATATCGGCGGATCTGCTCTCTACGGATGCAAGAACCTGACACATATCACGATCCCGGCGGGTGTGACAACGGGCATTAGTTTGGGAGGCTGCGACGGGCTGACAAGCGCCGGCCCGTACGGAAGCGGCTGCAGTATTGAATTTGGCTGGGAAGAAGAAATTCCCGATCGCGCCTTTTCCGGCTGCAGCAGTCTGACAAGCATTACCATTCCGGATACCGTGACGAGCATCGGAGCCTATGCGTTCGGAAGTTGCAGCGGGCTGAAAAGCATTGAAATCCCGGATGGCGTAACAAGGATCGAGAAGATGACTTTCTGCTGGTGCAGCGGCCTTAGCGACATTGTAATTCCCGACGGAGTAACCTATATCGGGGAAGATGCCTTTATTGGCTGCACCAATCTGAAAAGCATCACGATCCCGGATACCGTGACGGGAATTCCCTATGCACCGTTTTATTTTTGTAAAAACCGTATCAGCGTATTTTACGGAGGGACAGAGGACGAGTGGGAAAACCTCTCCAGCAATGCCGGCTTAGGTGCCATCGATCTGTTTTCTGCGGAAGACTATGACGAAGAACTGTATGCAGAAGTTACAATGCAAGAGGTTCCAGGCGGTGTAGTGGTCTCCATGACAAAGACAGGAAACGGAACGATTTACTATACCCTTGACGGCACCGCGCCCACCGCAGCTTCCAGTTCCTATGCGGGAAGCTTCCTGCTCAGCAAAGCCGGTCAGTACTTTATCAACACCATTGTCATCAACAAGTCTACCGGATCCTACGGAGATACCTCAACAGAGTATGTTGAGGTGGAACAGTCTGCGGCACCTGAAATCCATGAGGAAAACGGCACAGTTGTCATGAACGGTGCAGAGGGATGCATCTATTACAACCTTGACCTGACAACGGAACCATCAACCTCGAGCGCAAAATACACAAGTCCGATTCTTCTGTCGGAGACAAAGGTGATCCGGGCAAAAGTGATCGAAACAGGAAAAGCACCAAGCGCAATGGCGAGCTACGCCTTCTATGTAACGGCCGGCGGGATCAAGTATCCGGACGACAGCTACAGCTTTGCCAACACTGCGGAATCCTTCGGCTACAGCAATATATTCCGAATCGGGAAAGAACGGTATGAAGACGTCTTCGGAAGCGCAGCGGGAACTTCACTCTATGAAATATACAAGAGCAAATGGGGAGGATCCTGTTTTGGCATGTCCGCGACCTCCCAGATGTTCAGCAATGGTGTGCTGAAGCTCGGTGATTACAGCGCAAGTGCGAAGAACGTCAACAATCTTGCAGCACCGAAGTCCAGGAACAGTGAATTAACCAAGCTAATTGAGCGCTACCAGGTGGCGCAATTCCTGCCGGAGATGGTGAAGGAGCGAAACGACATCAGCAGCGGCGGGAACATGGTAATTACGAACATCAGCCCGGAGGCAGCTGGGGATCGGCTGATCAGCGCGGTGCAGAAAGCCTGCAGCAATGAAGAGCCGATTATTCTGATTCTCTGGAGGAACGGACTGAACGGCAGCCATGCGGTTATCCCGTATAAACTGCAAAATGGCAGGATTTATATTTACGACTGCAACAGGCCAAATGAGGAGAATATTCTTTCCTACAGCAAAAATGAAACCGGCAATTATATGTTCAGCTATGGGGAATACAGTTATGCGGTTTCCTACAACACGCTGAATACCCTGCTCGCAGGGCTGGAAGGCCTTCAGACCGGACAGGTCAGCCTGACAGCGGACGGGAAGGAACAGATGCTGGTTTCCCTGAACACAGCCAACTTCCGAATTCTGGACGAGGACGGGAATGAGGTAACAGACTACATTCCCATCAGAGCGACGGACGATATGACGCAGACAATGGATACGGCGCTGTATCTGGACGTCGGGAGTTACTCGATCCTCAATTTGGACAGCACGCTTGAAGACTTTACTGTTTCGGCTGCGACGGGGACAGACTACAACACTGTAACGGTCGCCGATCCTTCTGCAGAGATTCAAATCAGCATGGAGAAGAATAGCCTGACTTTATCTGTCAGGAGTGAGGCACAGACCGAGATGACCTTCCGGACACTGACGGTCTCCGGAGAAGAAAACATCATTGAAATAACGGCGGATTACGCGAAGGTCTTTGCCAATGCAAACAAGGCTACCCAGTTGGAGACGACCGCTTCCAGCCTGACCGGTAACGGAGAAGAAATTGAGCTGAAACAGGACGAGCAGAGCAGCAGCCTGTATGTTGGCGCCGTCGGACAGGAGACAAAAGCAGCGTCTCAGGAGGCCTATGAGGAAGAAACCGGGATCCGGGTAAGCACGGACATCACGGAGCTGGTGGACGATACCTTCACGCTGACGGCAAATGTGACCGGAGCCGGAGAGACTGCCATTGTGTATGCGGCGGGCTATGACGCGGCAGGCAGGATGACCTTCGTCCGGAACCGGGAGACGCAGGCGGGAAAGACAAAATACCCGTTTACAATAGAAGCGGGCACCGCGGAAGTAAAAATTTATGTGCTGGACAAGAGCACCGATGCACCACTTACTGAAGTGATAACCATCCGCTGATCAATCAGAAATGCAGAAAACGACAAAACTCAGGAGGCAAATAATGAGAAAACAGCTTATTAAAACACTGATCATTCTTCTGACAGGACTGATCTGCCTATATGCACTGTCGTTTTCCGCGTCCGCGGAAGGTACCGCGGGACTGATGGAAACCGACTCCGGCAGCTGCGGAGAAAACCTGACCTGGACGCTGGACACAGATACCGGCCTGCTGACTATCTCCGGAACAGGAAATATGTATAATTATGGGAGTGGATCAGCACCTTGGTTTCTCTATTTCAATCTTATTACGAATGCGTCAATTTCAAACGGGGTTACCAGTATAGGTGACTATGCGTTTTACAGTTGCGGTAGTCTGACAAACGTTTCGATTCCAGACAGTATCACAAGCATTGGAAGTTACGCATTTGCTCATGCTGAATGTCTTGCAAACGTAACTATTCCGAGTAACGTCACAAGCATTGGCCAGGAAGCTTTCTGGAACTGTAAAAGCTTGACAGAGATCACAATCCCTGCAGCAACTTCCAGAATTGGAGACGGAGTATTTGATGGCTGTGATTCTCTGCAGACAATAACAGTCGAATCCGGAAATACTTCATATTGTTCTGAATCGGGAGTATTCTTCAATGCAGACAAAACGAAACTGTTGAAATACCCAGCAAAGAAAACAGCAAGTGAATACCATGTTCCTGACAGTGTCACAAGTATTGCAGAATATGCTTTCTCTTTTAGTGAGTATCTGACGAAGCTGGTTATTCCGAGCACAGCAACCAATATTGGCATGGCCGCTTTCTCCTACTGCACTAATTTGACAAGCGCCGGGCCAATTGGAAGCGGTTGCCACATTGAATTCGGATGGACAACAGAAATTCCCAGAAACGCATTCCATTATTGCAACAATCTGACCAGTGTTTCGTTCCCCGACAGTGTGACAACAATCGAAAGTTTTGCTTTTGCAGACTGCAGTAGCCTGCCTAGTATAACGCTTCCAAACGGAGTGACAAGTATCGGTTTTCGTGCATTTGAGTTTTGCAGCAATCTTACCGAAATCACCATGCCAAACAGTTTGACAGAAGTCAGTGATTGCGCTTTCTGGGGCTGTTCCGCATTGACAAGCGTTATGTTCCCGGAGGGTGTAACGAGCATTGGAGGATCTGCCTTCTCTAACTGTAGCGGATTGACAAGCGTTGCAATCCCCCAAACGGTAATCTATATCGGTTATGGCGCATTCGAAAGCTGTACTTCTCTTAAGGCGATTACGGTCGAACCTGCGAACACATCTTATTGCTCAGAGGATGGAATCTTATTTAACTCGGAAAAAACGAAACTGATTCAATACCCGAGCGGCAGAACAGAAACATCGTATGCAATACCCAACACCGTAACAAGTATGGAAAGATATGCTTTCTCCGGATGCAGCAACCTGTTAAACATAACCATTCCGGAAAACCTGAAAAACTTCAGTTATGGCACTTTCTCCGGCTGCACCAATTTGACAAGCGCCGGCCCGATCGGGAGCGGCTGCAGCATAGAATATGAGTGGTTTTATTTAATTCCAAGCGAAGCCTTCTCCTCGAGCAATTTAACAAGTATTATCCTTTCAAGCGATATTCACAGAATCGGAACCAACGCTTTTGAGAACTGTGATAGCCTGACAACGGTGTATTACAGAGGCAATGCCGTTAATCCCTGGGATGACATATATGTCGAAGATGGAAATGAGGCATTATTACAAGCTGACTATTATTATTTTGGCGTCTGTGGAAACAATCTGATATGGACAATTGATCCGAAGTCCGGAGAAATGGTAATCTCCGGGACGGGTGAGATGACTAATTGGCCGATACCGATGTCCGGCAAGTCTTGGGGATATATTTATGCACCGTGGTATAAGGAACATAACGATCAGATTACCAGTGTTACCATAAACGATGGCGTAACCAGCATTGGAAATCTCGCTTTTTATGAGTGCAGCAATTTGAAAATCATCACGATTCCGGAAAGCGTTACAATTATAGGAAATAGTGCTTTTTACGGCTGCAGCAGCTTGATTGGCATCACACTTCCAAACAGTATAACGGCAATTGCGGAATCTGCTTTTCGTAACTGCAGCAGCCTCACCGATTTCACAATTCCGGATAGTGTGACGAGCATCGGTACTTCTGCATTTTACGGTTGCAGCAAACTGACAGGCGTTTCGATTCCGTTGAGTGTTACAAGTATTGGAAATGGAGCGTTCTATGGTTGCAGCAGTCTAAACAGTATCTCTATCCCAATCAGTGTATCGAGCATTAGCGAGAATACTTTCTCCGGCTGCAGCAGTTTGACAGGAATTACCATTCCAGACAGCGTGACAAGCATTGGAAGTTCAGCTTTCGCATACTGCAGCAGTTTGACAGGAATTACCATTCCGAACAGCGTGACAAGCATTGGAAATTCAACTTTCTCCGGCTGCAGCAGCATGACAGAAATCACGATACCGAGCAGCGTGACCAGTATCGGTACCGGTGTGTTCGGTTACTGTACTTCTCTGTCTGCCATTACGGTGGAATCCGGGAATCCGGCCTACTGTTCAGAGAATGGCGTGTTGTTTAATATGGAAAAGACGGAGCTGATTCAGTATCCGGCTAAGAAAGCAGATTCATCCTATGTGGTTCCGAATACGGTGACCAGCCTTCCTGACTATGCGTTTTATGGAAGCAGACTGAGAGATATCACATTATCTTCAGGCTTAACGAAGATCGGTGTTTCCGCCTTTCAGGACTGCGTCGGTCTGACAAGTATTACGATCCCTGATCAGGTGACGAGCATCGGATCCTGGGCTTTCTACGGCTGTACCAACCTGACGACAATTATCATTCCGGAAAGCGCGGTCGATATAAGCTGGTTGGGAGTTTTTTCAAATTCCAGTCTGAAAAGCGCCGGCCCGATCGGGAGCGGATGTAATATTGAGTTCGGCTGGAAGACCGCAATTCCGTCGAACGCGTTTATGGGCTGCAGTGGGCTGACGAGCATCACAATTCCGGATACGGTCACAAACATCGGTGCTTATGCATTCACCGGCTGCAACAACCTGACAGCCATGACACTTCCCGTGGGTTTAGCAAGCATCGGGTCGTATGCCTTTCAGGGCTGTGGCAGTCTCACGGAAATCACAATCCCCGCAGGTGTTTCAGTCATCGGAGATTATACTTTTGCATACTGCAGAGGTATGACAAGTATTACAATACCCAACGGCGTTACAAGTATTGGCTGCGCAGCTTTCAATAACTGCAATGCGCTGACAAACGTTACGATTCCAGCCAGTGTAAGAACCATTGATTCATCTGCGTTTGCCTTTTGCAGCGCGTTGACAGCCGTTACAATCCCCGATGGCGTGACAAATCTGGGGACATGGATCTTTCATAACTGTGAAAACCTGACAAAAGTGATTCTCCCGGGCACCGTGACCAGCATTTCAGAAGACGGGCTCTTCCTCAACTGCCCCGGGATTAAAACAGCCGGGCCGATCGGGAGCGGCTGCAATCTGGAGCTTGGCTGGACCACAGATATGCCATTGGCTGCATTGTTCAGTTACTGCAGCATAGAAAACGTCACGCTCCCGGATGGGATCACAACCATTGGACGCCGCGCCTTCAGCGGCTGCAGCAGCCTGAAAAGCATTGTACTTCCGGACACGGTTGTCAGCATAGAGAAAGCGGCTTTTGCCAACTGCAGCAGTTTGAGCGACATCAAACTTCCGGAGAGCCTGGAGAGCATCGGAGAGGCAGCCTTTCTCAGCTGCACCAGCCTGACGAGTATTACGATCCCCTATAGCGTAACGGATATTGATAGCAGCGCTTTTCGCAACTGCGTTAATCTCAAAAGCATCTTTTACGGTGGAACGGAAGAAGAGTGGGAGGAGCTGGCACGCTATGCTGATTTGAACAACGTCGATCTGTTTTCTGAGGAAGACTATGACGAGGGACTGTACGTTGACTTCGATACTGAGGAGGTTTCCGGCGGTGTAAAGGTTAGCATGACACAGTATGGCAGCGGAACCATCTATTATACCCTGAATGGGACAACCCCCAATGCAAACTCTATCCCCTATACAGGCGCATTTCTGCTGAACGAGGCGGGAAAGATCTTTGTGAATGCGATTGTTATCAACAAGGGGAACGGAACGTACGGAGAGGTCATGTCGGAATATGTTGATCTGGAACAGTCCAAAGTCCCCGAGATCAGCGAGCAGGGCGGCGCGATTGTGATGAACGGCACACTGACAAAGCCGGGTGCGATCTACTACAGCCTCGACCTGACAGCGGAACCGACTTTAGCCAGTGCCATATATGAAAACCCGCTTCTCCTGGAACAGACGACGGTAGTGCGTGCCAAAGTAATTGAGACAGGGAAAGCTCCGAGCGCAGTGGCGAGTTACGCCTTTTACATAACAGCCGGTGGAATCAATTATCCCGACGACAGCTACAGCTTCCCCAACACTGCGGAATCCTTCGGCTACGGGAAGGTCTACCGCATCAACGAAGAACAGTATAAAAACACGTTCGGCTCTACCTATACGAAGGTGTTTGAGCAGTATTATATGAAGTGGGGCGGTTCCTGCTTCGGCATGTCGGCCACATCATTGATGTTCAGCAGAGGGATATTGGGCCTGAAGGACTACAGCGACAGCGCGCAGACGGTCAACGCGCTTACAGCGCCGGGATCAAAAAACAGCGGTCTGACCAAGCTCATCGAGCGCTATCAGATCGCGCAGTTCCTGCCGGATGCGGTAAAAGAAAGGGATGACTACACCCGGGGCGGAACGATGGCGCTTTCCGGCTTCGTTGAAGGATGGGAAGGAACCGGCGGGATCCTCGATGCGGTGCAGAAGTCCTGCAGCGGAGGAGAGCCGATCGTCCTGCTTCTGTTCCGGGCGGAACAGAGCGATATCAAAGGGTATCATGCAGTAGTGCCATACAAGATGGCGGGAGGAAAAATCTATATCTACGACTGCAACAACCCGAACGGGGAGAACTATCTCACCTATTCGAAGGATGCAGAAAAAGGGACCTATTCCTTCCAATACTATGATACATACAACAATACAGCTTATACATACGGAATCGCGTACAACCGGCTGAATCCGATACTGGAGCAGCTGGAGGGACTGGCTACCGGCAGCATCAGTCTGATGGCGAACGGGAAGGAGCAGATGCTGATATCGTTGAATACAAGAAAGTTCCAAATCCTCGATGCGGAGGGGAATGAAGTGACGAACTATATTCCTATTTACGCATCGGCAGATATGGAGCGGACGCGAGATACGATTCTGTATCTGGATAAAGGCAACTACACGATCATCAACAAGGATGACTCCTTGGAAAACCTCATCGTTTCTGCCGCGACCGCGACGGATTATTACGGTGTTGCGGTTGAGGATGCCTCCGCGGAGATCGAGATCGGCATCGGAAACGGGCGCCTTTACATGACGGTCAGCTGTGAAAACCCGACGGACATGACGATACAGACAGGGAATGCGTCCGACGGAGAAAATGAAATAAAGGTAACGGCGGATTATGTGAAGATCTACGCTTATTCGGACAGCGCAACCCAGATTGAAACCACGGCGTCCGGCATCACCGGCAATGGGGAAGAGATCGATCTTTCTGAGACCGGAGAGAGCGGCGGGAAGTATTGCGGCGCGGTCGGAACACCGATAGAAGAGACCCCCCAGGAGACTTACGAGGAAGAAGCCGGGATCCGGGTGAGCACGGACATTACGGAGCTGGTGGAGAGCACCTTCACGCTGACAGCCAGTGTGACCGGTGCAGGAGATTCGGCCGTTATCTATGCGGCGGGCTATGACGCAGCAGGCAGGATGATGTTTATCCGCAGCCGGGAGACACAGGCGGGAAAAACGAAGTACCCGTTTACGATCGAAGCAGGTACCGCGGAAGTGAAGATCTATGTGCTTGACAAGGCAACAAGTGAACCGCTGACGGAGGTGATGAATATCCGTTAGTGGCAGATAGTAATATGCGTCCACCGCAAACACAAGATATAGTGCCTTTTTCAGAGTATCGGATTATAAAACACAGTATTTTGTCTTATTCTGGAAAAAAGCTTGCAATTGCATACGGCAATGCGGTATATTATAATATGCTATAATATGAATTCACGACGGATGATGGAAGGGTATGAAAAATAGAAAACTGATTGCGGCATTGTTGTCCGCGGTTTTGGTTCTGGCTCTCGCTTTTCAGCCCGTCCCGGCATTCGCGGCGCCCGCAACGGAGGATGGTGCAAAGAGCTATCCCGATTACGACGGCTATCTGTTCAAGATTTCCGGCAGAGGGGGGACCAAGGGGTTTCCCGACCTGCTTAAAGAGGCAGAGCACGTCTTCGATCAGATCTACTGGATTGAGGACAAGAGCATTCTTGACAAGCTCAATACCAAGGGCGGGATCGAGTTTGTAGAGCCGAACTATTACGTGACACTGTTTGAAGACAGCAGAAGCAGTAACGGCTGGCCGTATGACGCGCTGGCGGTATCATACCCGGCAGGGTACAGTTTGACCGGCAACGGAATCCGAATTGGCGTGATCGACAGCGGCTGCGATTTGTCGAATGCGGATCTTCAGAACGCCAGAATTCTGGAAGGCTATGACTATCTGGAAGAAAGCACGGAGATGAGCGACTCGGTGTATCACGGGACCAAGGTCATCCAGGTGATTGCGGGGGACAACAATTCCCTCGGCATGACGGGGATCGCTCCCGAGGCGGAGATCGTTCCGCTAAAGTGCTTTTCCTCCTCTTCGGGAGGAACGGTGAGGATCCTTGCACAGGCGATGCGTGACGCGGTGGATGTTTACGGTTGCGACATCATCAACATGAGCTGGGGACTCGGAACGAAGTCTTCGACCCTGTATGAAGCCGTACAGTATGTCTTCAACCGGGGCACATTGCTGGTCGCCGCGGCGGGGAACGTCACGAACAGCTATCCGCAGGGAACGAAGATCTATCCGGCATACTATGACGAGGTTATCAGCGTGTCTGCGATTAACTCCGGTTATAGCGTTCTGTCTACTTCCCAGATGAACGACGGCGTGAATATTTGCGCGCCGGGAGGATCAGTTCCTTTTGTCCTGGCTGACGGCAGCCTGAGTTCCGACAGCGGGACCTCCTTTGCCGCGCCGTGCATTGCGGCGGTGGTCGCTTTGGTGAGGCAGCTTCAGCCGGCGATGGATCTGTATATGTTTCTCTCCGCTTTTGAGACGCGAGCGCAGGATCTCGGAGAGGAAGGATACGATACCGCTTACGGTTATGGCCTGCCCCGCCTGGACGATCTGATCGGAGAGAAGTGGAGCTACTACGGGCTTGAAGAGATCGAGGAAGTCAATTATCCGCGTATCTTGGGCTGGTGTGTGAATCCGGCCGGAGGCCGTGTTTTTGTCGGCGGCACCGCAGAATCCGGCCAGATGACGGCTGTGCACTATGCCGGAGACGGGAGCGGGGCGTTCCCGTTTGAAGCTGTGATTACCGAAGTCTCGCGGGAGGTCACGGTTTTCTATCTGAACAGCGATTATTCCGTTCAATGCGCCTGTGACCGTTTTGAATAACGGCAGGAATATATTTGTCAGCAATACTCATTACGATAGAGCAGGAGGAAAACAATGAAGAGATGGTTGTCAGTAGTGCTGGTACTGGTACTAATCTTCAGCCTGGCCACCCCGGGCTTCGCGGAGGGAAACGCCGGAAGCGAAGCAAACGAGGGTGAGGTTGAAGCAGACGTCCATGTCGGCACGGAGGACCTGTCCGGACAGGTATATTCGGAAATTTTCGGCGACGGCAGTGATTATCAGGTCACGGGTCTCGTGCTGGCGGAAGATGCCGGCAGCGCGGAAGTGACCTATATCGCCGCAGCCGACTGCACCCTGCAGCTGCGCGTATTCGAGGAGAACAGCGAGCAGAAGGTGCTGACCGTCGACACGGCTGCTTCCGCGGGGAGCGCCACGGTCACGGTAGCGCTGGACGCATCCGCGCTCCCGGTGTATTTCTGGATTGAGGCGGTTCTGGTCTCCGGAAATGCGGAGCTCAGCGAGGTCTTTTCCTATGCTGAGCGTACACAGGCGTATCAGGACTATCTGAATGCAAACCCTGACGATGCCGAGTTTGCAGGCGCGACGGTTCTTACTTTCGGAACAGGATCGGACGGGAACAAGAACTTCGCCGTTGTGAGAGAAGACGTCAAGATCGTCTATGTGGACAGCATGGACGATGTTGAAGTGCTCGGCGACGAGGGAGAGGCCGCCCTGTTCGGCCTGGTGGAGGAGAATGAAGGCTATGTCTTTACCGACGTTGCCAACGACGACGTACTGGAAAGCCTCGAATCCGGTGACAAGCTGCTGATTCTCCCGCAGGACAACACCAGCGACGCCCGAGTCTTCTATGTTGACACGGTGGAAGAGACCGTGGTGCTGTTTGCCGACGGGGAAGAAGGCACCGGCGTGGAAGTCACCGCCAGCCAGGAGGGCTCCGATCTTGGCGACTTCTTCGACTATATCCGCGTGAACGTGGAGGTGGAAGCGGATACCGACGATATCGACACCAGCGACGCGGATGAAGACGTTGTTTTCCTGGATGAGCCGGTGGTCTATGAGCCGGAAGACGAAGATCTGGAAGCAGACCTCTTTGCATCCAAGACCTCGACGACTTCAGCATCCACAAGTCTGACCGCAGAGGTCTCCGCGTGGGTAAAGGCAAAGTATCCGTCACAGCACGGAACCGCAAACGGAAAAGCTGAGATCAAAATCAGGGATACCGTGTCGGTATCCGCAAAGGTCAGTGTTTCCATCAATTACAAGACAACACTCAAGGTCCCCACCAAGCTGACCAGCGTGGTGGCAACCTCTACGATTACGGCAAAGAACGTCTTTAATATCAATGCCAGCGCCGGTCTTGAGTGGAAGATGAACGACAAGAAGCTTGGCACTATCCCTCTTGGGACAGTCAGCGGCGTGACCTTCTCTGTGCCGGTGTATCTGGTCTTCCGGGTAAACTTTGACGGAGAGTTCGATTATACGGCGACTAACACCGTGACCCAGTCGACAACGGTAACCTATAAATCGGGCAGTGTCTCTTCCAAGACAACCAAGGAGACAAGCTCCAGCAAGGAACTCAAGACGGAAGCAAAGATCACCCTTACCCTTGGCATCAAGGCTTCCCTTGAAGTATCCTTCCTGAAAGTGATTACGGCAAATCTGACAGCAGAGGCGGGCATTATCGTAACCGGCCGGCTGCAGTCTCTGAACAGCACGTCGACATACCGGCATAACGCCAAGGTATGTCTGACAGCGGAGCTGGAACTGTATGTAACACCGTCCTTTACGCTGAAGCTGGTCAAGAAGAAAGTAGCAGACAAGACCTGGTCCACAAGCAAAAAACGGATCATGACGTTCTATGTGCATGAGACCCTTACAGGCAGCTGGAGTTATGGCTCCGGTGAATGTCCGTATCGTGAGTACCTGATTACCCTACAGGTCAAGGATAACGCCGGCAAAGCAATGAGCGGTGTTGAAATTAAGGAAGGCGACAAGTCGCTGGGAACCACAGACAGCAAGGGTCAGAAGCAGGTCTGGCTGTCCATGGCAACGCACACCCTGAAGTTCAGCAAACAGTATTATACCACCGGAACGCTGAAGTTTACGGTAACAAAAGCGGAGACAAAGAACATCTCGCTCTATAAGGGCGGCGCGAATGAGAGTTACTTCACCATCGGCGAACTGATGGAGTTCACCGATGAAGATTGGGCATACTTCCTGGAGGAACCCGAAGATGTGGCAAACACCATCTTCCGGATCCAGTCTTCGGAGGATCTGGTTCTGCTCTCGCAGTTCGCGGCAAGGGCTGACCGCGATACAGCCGGAATTCGCTTTGTGCTGAACGGCGCAACTGGCGCGATAGATCTGACCGGCCTCGCCTGGACACCGATCGGCTCGGCGGAGAAGCCGTTCCGCGGTGAGCTGGACGGCAACGGATTTACAATCACGGGGCTGCAGGTAAGCACCGGCGATTACGCAGGCCTTTTCGGTAATATGGAAGGCGCCCTGGTTCATGATCTGACGCTCAGCGGCGCGGCTGTCGTTGGCGGCAGCTATACCGGCGCCCTGGCAGGCCGGGCAGCCGCAGGCTCCAACCTGTATGATATCAGTGTCAGCGGTACTGTCTCCGGTGGGAACAACACCGGCGGCATTATCGGTGAACTGAGCGGCAGCAGCCTTGTAAACTCCTGCAACACGGCAAGTGTATCCGGCGGATCAAATGTCGGCGGCCTTGTCGGAAGCCTTGTCTGCAGCGATACGGCAGGCCGGATTACCAACTGCTACAGCGCCGGTGAGCTTTCAGGATCCGGCGTAGGCGGCGTCTGCGGGACAGTAAGCTATTCCGCTGGGGCATCTCTTGCCGAGGATGAAGATGTCGTATATGAGACAGGCATCCACTATGCCTACTATCTTGACAGTACGGCAGCAAAGGCAGTGGCCTCCGCGGCAGATGGTGTGGAAGTGGTTGCCTTCCCGGTAACGCTTGAACAGCTCAACGGTACAGCTACAGAAGGCGTCATCAAAGATGACAGCGACTTTGCCTCTACCCAGACGCTGCTGGAGGCGCTGAACAACTGGTACTGGAAGAACGGCTCCATCAATGCCACGGATGAGGATGAGGAAATCCCGGAAGGCAGCCCGAATGACTACTACAACAAGTGGTATCCGGATACCATGACCGAAGAAGGCGAAGGCGGCTATCCGGTCTTTGGTGAGAAGCCGGTCACCTATGCCCTGACAGTTCACTATGTCTATGAGGATGATTCCGAAGCGAAGCCGTCGGTGACCCTGTATCTGACAGAGGGCCAGGAGTACGATGTGGATTCCTACAAGATTCCGGGCTACCACACCTATGAGCTCGAGTATAAGGGACAGATGCCTCCGTACGATCTCGAGTACCGCGTGATCTACATCGCGAACAGTCCCTATCCCACCATGACGGAGCTGTCGACCTCGGAGACCGATGCTGCTGAGGGTCAAACCTACGGCATCTCCACAGAGGGAGAGCTGATTCTGTTCGCGGAGTATGTCAACCGCGGCAGGAACACAGCCGGCGTCAACTTCGTCCAGCTCGAGTCGATCACCATGTCGAACGACACGGCTTTTGCTTCCGCGGGCAGCCAGGACGCTCCGTTCCAGGGCAGCTTCTACGGAGATTATCTGGGCATTGAAAACCTGCCCTGCAGCCTGTTCGGATTTGCGTCCGGCGCATCGATCAGCGCAGTTGTGGCGAACCTTACGGCCGCAGTTACTGACGGCGGTGCCATCGGCGGTATTGCCGCAGCGACGGACAACTCCGTGATCTCGTCCTGTATTGTGACCGCGAATATCACAGGCAATGCTTCCGGCGCCGGTGCGGTAGTCGGCAGCGCATTCGCGACCACGATTGACAAGTGCGAAGTCAGCGGCAGCATTGCGGGCGAATCCAACATCGGCGGTGTCGCCGGCAACCTGATCGGAAGCACGGTCAAGAACTGCGCCAGCACAGTCGCTGTCAGCGGCACATCCAACATCGGCGGCATTGCAGGCGCCAGCAGAAATTATGCTGCCATCCTCAACAGTTATTCAAACGCTGCCGTCAGCGGCACGTCTAATGCAGGCGGCATTCTCGGCGCGGGACAGCATCTCCTTGAACTTCGGAACGTATACCATGCCGGCGCGGTCTCCGGTGACGGCGTGGTCGGATCCGCAAGCGGAGCGATAGTGGAGGCGGAATCCGTCTGGTATCCTGCCGGCGGCACTACCTCTGTCACCGGAGCAGCCTCCTACGCGGCAGATGCAGCGGGTGTTGCAGCGCTCCTGGACAGCCTGAATCAGTGGGTCGCGGCGCAAAACAGTGCAGATTATCTCACCTGGTCCGCTACGGTGGCGGATGAGACAGAAGCGGGACTTACCGACGATGCTGCAGAGACTCCCGTGTTCGGTATGGCCTACACCAATTGGCTGCTTGACTTTATGATCGAAGCGGGCAAAATGGCTTATACATATGTTGAAGGCTTCTATCCCGGCGGAGCTGTGTACATTGCCATCTATGACAAAGACGATCAGATGATCGAGATCCGGATGATCAGCGAAAGCGGCAAGGATATTTCTGTCCCGAATGGCGCGGCCTATGCGAAAGCCTTTATCCTCGCGGAAGACGGAGAACCGTTTGGCGCGGCGATCACGGCAAACGCGGGCTGAGACGGAACGGTAAGTGTAAGTTGCTTTTGATAAAGGAGTAAGAGATGAAAAGAATTTTTAGAACAGCACTGCTGGTTCTTCTCATTGCCTCGCTGTTTTGCACGGTGGCGTATGCGGAGGACAACGGGATACAGAGCGTCACCGTTCAAAACGGTGTCACCCTGACACCGCAGCTCGCGGACAAGACCGCTGTGACCCCGATTACGGTAGACGAGGTCGTCTACTACCCCGGCTCCGAAAGAATGGATCTGGCCTGCTCTGCAGGGATTGTGGCCGATGCGGAATACGTGGTCATGGTCCTCAAAGGCGCGGAAGCGACGCCGTCCACGGAGAGCATCGTATACATTGACCAGTTGAAAGCTTCCGGCTCATCCGTTACCTTCAACCTGTATCCTCTGGCACTGGCGGTCGACACAGAGTATCATGTGTATCTTGCCAGCAATGCGGAAGGCTCGGAAGGTCTGGTTGAGGTTGCCTCCTTCCTGTTTGGCGCTCCGGTAGACAAGACCGAGCTACAGGCGGCAATCACAGCAGCGCAAGCGCTGACCGAGACCGACTACACTGCGGAGAGCTGGGCAGCGATGCAGACAGCCCTGACTGCGGCCAATGAAGTCTTTGAGAATGCAGACGCGACACAAGCAGAAGTGGATGCCGCGAAGACGGCACTGAACTCGGCTGTTGATGCCCTGGTTGTGGATAAGGCTGCGCTGCAGACGGCGATTACGGCTGCTGACGCGCTGGTCGAAGCAGACTACACGGCAGACAGCTGGACAGCGATGCAGACAGCCCTGACTTCTGCGAAGGCGGTCCTGGCGAAGGAAGACGCAACACCTGCCGAGGTGAGCGCAGCTGTGACTGCTCTGAACTCGGCTGTTGATGCCCTGGTTGTGGATAAGGCTGCGCTGCAGACGGCGATCACAGCTGCTGACGCGCTGGTTGAAGCAGACTACACGGCAGACAGCTGGACAGCGATGCAGACAGCCCTGACTTCTGCGAAGGCAGTCCTGGCAAAAGAAGACGCAACACCCGCCGAAGTAAGCGCGGCGACTACGGCGCTGAACGAGGCAGTTGCCGCACTGGTACCCGTCGCACCTGCCGTAGACAAGACCGCACTGCAGGCAGCGATTACGGCAGCGGAAGCGCTGACGGAGACCGACTACACGGCAGAGAGCTGGTCCGCGATGCAGACAGCCCTGACTGCGGCGAAGGCTGTCCTGGAGAATGCAGACGCGACACAGGCAGAAGTCGACACCGCGACGACAGCGCTGAACGATGCAGTAACCGCACTGGTACCTGCGACACCGGCGGAAGTAGACAAGTCTCAGCTTGAGGCGGCGATTGCGTATGCGGAAGGACTGACGGCAAGCGACTATACTGCAGACAGCTGGGCCGCTGTGCAGACAGCGCTGAATTCCGCGAAGACGGTCTATGCGAAGGCAGATGCTACCCAGGATGAAGTAGATAACGCGCAGATCACGCTGGACAACGCAGTGGCAGCACTGGTGCCGAAGGGAGACGAACCGTTCCGCTTTGACGATGTAACAAACCCGAACGACTACTTCTACAAGCCGGTATACTGGGCAGTGGAG
>JAFSLL010000143.1 GCA_017448455.1 Oscillospiraceae bacterium
CTTTGTTTCACTACGGACCTGCCAGGCAGCAAGCGCCATCCCCATGCCGACTGCAGTATAGGGACCGGCACTCTGCGTCACCATGTCGGCGATGGCCTGCCGGACCTGCTGATAATCCTCACACTCGACAAAGCGGACCTCAGTCGGGTAGACACGACGGTCGAGAATACGCACCTTTCCGTTTTCGTACCAGGCGACGTTTTCGTATTGGAGCAGGAAAGGCATGTTCTGATCCTTGCGTTCCATCACGGCACCTCCTTATGAGAGAATCAGACGGAACAGCTCGGTCAACTGCCGACCGGAATTCAGGCGCTCCCGTTCCTTTATAAAGGCAATGCCCAGCCTGACAAGTGCGCGGTCCATGGGAATGCGCTCAGCAGGATCTGTTACCGAACTAACCTCCGCAACTTTGGAATCGCCGACGGTACGGCGAATAATTTCAGTTCCGGCATAACCGACCGAATCTGCCATGATGCCATCCAGGTACATCTTCCGGAAGGCGGAAGTGCGGTAGAGGGGGAAGCTTACCAGTTCATCATATTTCGTTACCAGTTTTTCCCGGGTCAGGTCGAAGCTTTCGGCAATGCAGGTTTCAAGCGCTTCCACAACTGCGGTTTTCTCCGGACTGGTGAAGGCCTTGCTCGCCCAGGAGAAGAACAGATTGCCAATGACATTACCGATGTCATAGCCCATAGGACCGTAAAAAGCAAATTCAGGGTCGAGCACCTTCAGTCCGGCTTCATTGGCAAAAATTGAGCCGGAATGCAGGTCACCGTGGAGCAGGGCCTGAGCGTTGTTCATGAAGTTCAGACGAAGTCTGCCGACTTCTGTATGCAGCATGGCATCTTCATACAGAAAGCGCCGGACAAAGTCCTCATTTCCGGGGAATACAATATTACGCTTTTTATAATCATAATAAGGCTCCGTCAGCACAAGATCCTCTGTGATCTTACAGAGCTCCGGGTTGGTAAAGAACTTCACGCGCTGCTTTTTCTCCTCCGCATCCAGTACCAGATCCGTCGTGGGCAGAAGCGTGTCCGCCAGAAAAGAGGAGATATTCTCGCTCAGATGCGGGTAAACATGGTCGGCCATCAGTTCTTTTCGCAGATTGCCATAAGCAGAGACATCTTCCATCGCCGTAGCCGCCATGGTCTCGTCGTAGTAATAGACCTCCGGAACCAGTCCTGGAGCAAGCTCTCCTTCGAGCTTCAGCACAGCAGCCTCGATCTTGTTGCGGTAGAGATCCAACGGGCGGCCGGAGGAACGCAGCAGGCGATCGGCCTGTTTGACAATAATGGAACGACCGTCTCGCCGGGAGCGAACCTGAAACACATAATTGATGTTGCCGTCACCGATCTCTCTGCTCTCGAGCTCTTCATCAGGGTCAAAATAATGCAGCACATCAACAGCATAGCGTTTGACAGCCTCCGTGTTCATGAGAAAAAAGGAACTGAAATCGTGCATACAAGCCTCCTGACTGTCTGTAAACAGACAAAGCAATGAGAGATCTATTTTTACAACCAAACTTTACACCACAAACGGTCAAAAGTCAACACTTAACCAAGCAAACAAACAAAACCGTTATAAAATAGCAAAGAAGGATTTGACGTATTGCACAAAGCTGTTGTATAATAGTCAAAAAGAAACAGAGAAAGACAAGAAGATCTCGAGCGATGTGGAGGAGTGATGCAAATGCTGAAAATCGAGAGGCAAAACCTCGTCGACCAGGAGCTACGGAAAGCTGGGTATGTCCTGGTTCCGGAGCTGAGCAGGATGCTCAACTGTAGCGAAGAGACCGTCCGGCGGGATCTCAGAGAGATGGAAATGGCCGGAAAGCTGGTCCGTACCCATGGCGGCGCCTATCTGGTCGAGAAATATGACAAGGGTTATCCGATCGAACTTCGAAAATCCTATCTACCGCATACCAAAGAGAGAATGGCAGCCGTGGCGGTCAGAGAGATACAGGAAAACGATATGGTTATGCTTGATTCCTCCACTACCTGTCTTGCCATTGCAGAGGCAATCCTCGCCGTGGATCTGAATGTTACCCTCATCACCAATTCTCTTGCGATCTGCGACCTGTTCAAAGAAACGAATTCAAATGTCAATCTTATTGGAATCGGTGGTGTGTTTCGCCGCCGAACCTCCTCATTTGCCGATCCCAACACCGTGGAAGCTTTGCGGCACTACTATGCGGACAAAGCATTTATCAGCTGTCCGAAACTGAGCGTGGAGCAGGGTCTGTCCGACAACCACATCAGCGAGGCGACTGTCCGACAGCAGATGCTCCGGAGCGCAGAGAAGAAAATCCTTGTCGTGGACCATACCAAGTTCGAAGGGACTGCAAATCATCTGTTCGACGGACTTGAAAATGTAAATGTGATCATTACAGACCAGCCGCTTCCGGAAGACTTTGCGGCTTATGCAGCAAAGAGAAAGATGCAGGTTCTGTATTCACAGGACTAATCGGAGAGGCAGATGATCCGGGGCACAATAAAAGCGAGGAAATACAGCCAGTGTACCTCCGCGCTTTCATTGTTCGGGTTTAGGATATAAAAGTTTTAAAAATTTGCCATTCAGGATAAATATTATAACAAAAACAGATGGAATTGTTAAAAATACACAAAAAATTGCGGCGTTTTTTATGCAGAGCTACAAAAATTTGAAATGGTGCTGAAGAAAACGCACAAATCAAAACGGAAAAACGAGAAAAAATCACAAAAAACAGGAGAGATTGATGCTAAACGCGGCTCTGAGAGCCTTCGAACAGAAGACGATTCCTTCAAAATCGGTCAAAAACAAACAAAACCGGTCGTGACAAATTGAAGGTTTTTTCTTAAACTATAGGCAGAAGCATAGGAATGCTGACAAAACCCGAAAAATATTTAAGGAGGAAATTCACAAAATGAAAAAAGCCCTGTCCCTGTTACTGATGGCAGTACTGATTGTATCTCTCACTGTCACCGCCTTCGCCGATGGCGACACGATCAAGATCGGCTACATTGGCGACCTTTCTCAGTCTACCGCTCTTTGGGGCAATGCCGGTAAGTTCGGCGCTCTGGAGGCAATTGAAGAGATCAACGCCGCAGGCGGCGTTCTGGACGGCAAGATGCTCGAGCTCGTCCCGATGGACGGCAAGGGCGATTCCGCTGACTCCGTCAACGCACTGCGCAAGCTCATTACCGATAACGGCATCGTCGCTGAAATCGGCACCAACTTCTCCTCCTGCAACATCCCGATGGCCTCCGTTGCAGATGAACTGAAAGTTCCCATCATCGGCACTGCCGCTTCCAACGAGCTTGTCACCATCGATGAGCAGGGCAATCTGCATCCCTACTCCTTCCGCATGTGCTTCCTCGATGCCTACATAGGCACCGTTGTCGGTACCTACGCTACGAAGGACCTCGGCTTCACCAAGGGTGCACTCTTCACCATCAACGGCGATACCAACTCCGAAGCAGTCGGACAGTTCATTGAGGACGCCTTCATTGCCAACGGCGGTGAGTTCGTCTCCAAGGAGCAGTGCCAGGCGGGCGACAGAGAGTTCCGTGCGCAGCTTGCCAAGATCAAGAAAGCCGATCCTGAGATCATCTTTGTCGTTATGAACGACTACGCCATGAACGCGACATTCGCAAAGCAGGCCCGTGAGATGGATATCCAGTGCATGCTGATGGGTCACGATGGTTGGGACTCCGATCAGCTCGCTGAGGAAGCCCAGGGCGCGCTTGACGGATGCCAGTTCGTCAGCCGTATCGGCTTTGCCATGCCGGAAGCCAATGACTTCGCTGACAAGATCGTCGAGAAGTACGGCGGAACCAAGGAGACAGAGTGCCTCTTCGGACGTGACGGTGTGTACTGGATCGTCGATGCCATCGAGCGTGCCGGCTCTGCCGATCCCACTGCCATCCGCGATGCACTTGAGGCCACCGAAGTCTATGAAGGCCTGATCGGCCAGCTGGTCATGAATGCCGAGACCCATAACCCGGTCATGGCTTGCGAAGTCTTCGAGTTCTCCACCACC
>JAFSLL010000144.1 GCA_017448455.1 Oscillospiraceae bacterium
AGCCGCGTCATCATGGATGAATGCGGCTGTGAGGACCTGCCGGACCCGAAAACGGCCGGTTATGCTCAGGGCTTCTACGTGCTTCCCGGGAAGGGCAACAATCAGCTCTGCACCATTCCCTATGTTCGGGATGAAGAGATCAACCGCAACATCGCCTGGTGGATGAATCAATGCGCTTGAATCATCCATCCGGCTGTGCTATACTCAAAATTACTTTTGAAAAGGGGGATACAAAACCATGTTTCAAGACCCGGGGCAGAAACTCAAAAATCTGGCAAAGTTTCTCTTTTATGTGATCGTTATTCTGCATGTCATCGGGGCGCTGATTTTATGCGGCGTTTTGAAATCGATGGGATATGGAATCACAGGACTGTTTTTCGTTCTGCTGCTCATTGAGCTGCTGCTCGCTGTGCTGATTGGCTGGCTGGTTTCCATTGGTCTCTATGCTTTCGGCGAGCTGGCGGAGGACACGCACGCTTCCCGCCGCGCTCTGGAGCGCATGGAAGGCAAGCTCACAAAAGAGTATACGGAGGGATGAAGCCATGCCAATCACATCGAAGAGCCAGAGCGAAGCAAAGCAGAAGTGGATGAAGGAAAACTCAAAGGTCTTCGGCGTCCGCGTCATGCGCAACACCGAAGGCGACATCTTTGACTATCTGGAAGGGAAAGAAGCGGCAACGGAATTCAAGCGCGGCATCCGTCTCCTGATCGAAAAAGAGAAGGAAGGCAAGAAGTAATCCGTTTCTCCGTTTCCGTCACTATCACAGCCATACCAAAAGCGCAGATACTTTCGACGTGGATTTACCCGTCCTGAGTATCTGCGCTTTTTCTTTTCTGTGTACAGATAGGATTGAAAAGGCAGAACGGTCAATCCTGCTTTTTCTGTTCTCTTGCCTTCCGCAGACGTTCGGCGGCTATAGCCCTCTGCTCATCCGTCATGACGCGGGCGGTCCGGTACGGATTCCTGCCGAGACGGAAAGCGTAGATGGGGCATTCCGTTGCCGGACAGAGCTTCACTTCATTGGAACTCCCGCCGCAGCAGTCAAGGCATTTCGCCCTGATCGCCTTGACCGGGTTTCTGATTTCTTCCATGCGATTCTTTACCTCTCTTTCTCAATCGTCCGGAAGGTCCGAATACTTTTCTATGATCGCTTCTGCGTTCAGATGCTCCTGCGAGTTATCATTGCTCGGCATATCGTCCGCGTCTTCCCGCCAGCCGAATTGACACTTCAGCACGAAGAGCGACGGGATATCCCTTGTTGCGCCGTTCAGGGCGCTCTTGGCCAGAATATCGGAAAACACTTCACGGAGATGCCGAAGCCATTCCGTTGTCGGATGGCCCGGATGGTTTTTCATGAATGCGTATAGATTCTGCCTGGTACAGCCGATGGCATTTGCCAGGTCAACAAAGCTGGGAATGACGGAATGCTCCCGGCACATTTCCAGATACCGCAGCGTAATCCGCTTGACGGTTTCTGTGTCGGACAGCGTTACATGTGTTTCACCATGCGCGATGTTTTGCAGACCGGCCAGCGAGATCTCAATGATCTTGGAAAGCTCGGCGTCGTTTTGCTCCCGCATTTCAGACCGCTTGTCCATGATGCCGCTCGATCTGCGTTTGTCCGCCTGAACGGCCAACTGCTGTTCTGTCATAGGCGGTTTTTTTGCTCTTTTTGTTGGCAATTCACACACCTTCTTTCTGCGTGAAATTCATTTGATCAGAACGGGAGCTCATCCGGATCATCCTCCTGTGTGACGGACAGAACCGTGGATTCTACCTTCTCCCATGCCCGCTGCTTGCCGTACTTGGCAAAGTTCACGGGTCCGATTCGCTTCCAGCCAGCCATGCGGTTCATGATCATGCCGATGTCCTTGGACTCGATCAGACCTGGGTCCCGCGGAAAGTCCGGGTTCGGAGAGAGCGCACGGTGACACAGCTCCCGTACGCAGGTGCGCTCCCCTTTGCTCTTCATTTCCAGGAAGGCCGAGATTGCGCCTACCCGCCAGTCATCCTGCATGGCGTTTTCCTGGGCGTCCCGGTACAGGCCGACCAGCTTTCGGTCCGCGTAGTTCGGCATGTTCCCGACCTTGTACTTTTCTCTCGCCTCCGCCCAGCACTGGAGGATGTAGTCCCGGATCTCCTGCTCCTGATCGCCGATCTCGTAGCCGTTGGAGTGGACCTCGACCGGATACCACCTTCTGTTGCCGCTCTTGTCGGACAGGGGCGAGGAATCATTGCTTGTCGCAATGAAGATACAGCGGCGGGGCAGATCGGTGGTGTTCTTGTCATACGGCTTCCGGTAGGAATCGACCTGCCGTGTCAGGTAGGCTTTGACCGCCTCCTGGTCCTTCGTTTTCTTCAGTGCCAGAAGCTCAGAGATCTCACAGATCCATTTGCCCTGCAGCTGCTCGATGGCCGGTTGCCCTTCCATCTGCGACACTTCGCCGTAGTAGTCGTCGTGGATCGCCAGGTACCGGATCAGCGTACTCTTGCCCTCGCCCTGCTTCGTTCCGATCAGGATCGGCACGTCGTCGAACTTGGTCCCCGGCGCGTACAGCCGGTGGATTCCTCCGGCGAAGATCAGCCTGGAGACCTCGCGTGAATACGGCGTGTCCGTCACCTTCGCCCACTTTGTCAGGAACAGGCCGCAGCGCTCTTCCCCGTCCCAGCTCAGACCGTCCACGATATCACGGACGGGATTGTATCGGCGCTCCGCAAACAGGATACGGAGTGCGTCGTCGTGCTTCCCGATCTGATACAGACCGTAGGCGGATTCAATATACTGTCGGCTGGCCGCG
>JAFSLL010000145.1 GCA_017448455.1 Oscillospiraceae bacterium
CCTTCATATATCGTATATTATAAAGCTCCGTTCCCTCCTTGTCAATTCACGAGTTGTGTTTCGCGCCGTCCTCTGACAACGTATAAAAATTTACAATTCAGAACAGTTTCTTCATTTTTTGGTTCTATATTCTTCACATTTGGCCACTATAATAGGCTTTGTAAATAGAGAAAGATTTAAGGAGGTTATCTGTTATGGAAAACTATGAAAACTCTACCATAAAGAAACACGGCTTCCGGAAATTTCTGGCAGCTGTTCTGATCTGCGCGATCGTCGGAGGCGCAAGCGGCTTTGCGGTCTCGAGCATCATGCTGCGCAATCAAAGCGCCGCATCCGCTGAAGCGGGTCTGGATTCGCTCGGCACGACCAAGGCCGAGACGCTGAGTCTTGCCGAGGGCGAGCTCACCGTTACGGCTAACCCGGTTACAACCATCATGACGCCGCAGAGCGTATATACCGCGTACGCAAACGCGGTTGTTGCGATCGCGAATGAAGGGACCACGACCAATATCTTCGGTCAGGTTACCCCGATGGCCTCTTCCGGCAGCGGGTTTATTCTTTCCGAAGATGGCTACATCCTGACCAATTATCATGTAATCTCTAACGCTTCCACGATCACGGTTACAACGACGGACGGCAGCCAGTATCCCGCTGAAATCATCGGCGGCGACAAGGATAACGATGTCGGGCTGATCAAGATCGACGCGAGCGATCTCCCGACCGTTTCCATCGGCAATTCCGATAGGATCGAAGTCGGTGAGCAGGTCGCGGCGATCGGCAATCCGCTTGGCGAGCTGACTAACACGCTGACCGTCGGCTATGTCTCCGCTCTCGACCGTGAAATCACGGAGAACGGTATTCCGATCAATATGTTCCAGACCGACTGTGCCATCAACAGCGGCAATTCCGGCGGCCCGATTTTCAACATGAACGGTAACGTCATCGGCATCACGACCGCCAAATACTCTACTTCCACATCGTACGGCAACGCTTCTGTCGAAGGAATCGGTTTCTGCATCCCGATCAATGACGCGATGGCAATCGCGCAGGACCTGCTGACCTACGGATACGTCACCGGCCGTCCTTCTATCGGAATCTCGACAGCTGTTCTGTCCTCTGCCGTAACACAGTATTACGGTCTGCCGGAAGGCATTTATATCACCGCTGTCGGCGAAAACACCGCGGCTGAAAAGGCCGGGCTCGCAAAGGGCGATATCATCACGGCTTTTGACGGTACGGCAGTTACGAGTACGACACAGCTGAAGGTCCTGCTGAAGCAGCATTCCGCCGGTGATGAAGTTTCTCTGACGGTTTATCACAGCCAGACGCAGAAGACCAGCACAGTAACTCTTGTTCTGGATGAAAAGAAATCCACTTCCGCGGCGCAGCAGGGCAATAAGGAAAACTCTGCGGCCGGCGGCCAGCAGCTGCCTTTCCCGGGCGGAAACGGCAACAATGATGGCAATAACGGGTCCTCCGGCTCTGAGGGTTCCGGCTCTGCAGGCTCTGGCTCTGCGGGTTCCGGCCCGCAGCAGGAGCAGACGCCCTGGGGTTCTCTGGATGACTGGGGTGACTGGCTGGAAGGTCTTTTCGGCGGATTCGGTTATGGTCAGGGAGAACCGGAAACTGACGAATAATCGCCATACATCTGACAACGCTTCGTAACGCGCTTTACAAACGCCTCCGTGCCTGATATAATCGCGGCATACAGATTATATCAGGGATCACAGGAGGCGTTTTTTATGAAAACAAAAGAAATCAACGGGCTGGACATTTATGAATATGAAGGAACTCGGTTCAACATGCTGATGCAGTATGGGACGTGGAGCGTCGCGATGTCGGGCGGATCGCCGGAATACAAGCCGATCAGCCGGATGACGCGGCACATGATGACGGACGAAGTTTTCGTGCTGCTGAAAGGTTCCTGCACGCTTTATACCGCCGGTCAGGACGAAAAGCCCGGTCCGATGGACATTACGGAGCTTGAGCCTTACAAGATCTACAATGTCACGAAGGCAACCTGGCATAACCGCCGAGTCTCCGCGGACGGTCTGATCCTCGTTGTCGAGAACAATCCGTCTGTCGAGGGCATAACCGAAGCCGCCGATCTGGATCAGGAATATTGAGAGCAAGATGCCAAGAGCAAGAGTTCTGAGATCAATAGCAGGAAATAAAAGCATCAGCAGAGATCTACTCTGCAAAAGGAGCCGTGAAAAACGCGCGTCACATAAATGCGTGGTTTTCACGGCTCCTTAACTTTCTACCGGCCATTATCGGATCAAGGCCAGGATTAAACCTTTAGTCACCTGATCATCGGCTGTCTTTCTTCCAATAATATCGGATGGAGACCAGCCCCAGAAGAGAAGCGGCCAGAAGAATTCCCCATGTACCAAGGTTATTCGCGTCGCCGGTCTTCGATGTCTTGACGACGGGTTCCGGCGTCACGACTTCAGGCTCCGGCGTTACCACTTCGGGCTCCGGTGTCACGACTTCCTCTTCTGTTATGGTAAAAAGCACAGCGATAGCTTCTGCATCATCGAACTGTACCGTAAGCGTATGTTCTCCTGTAGTCAACGTCTCCAGATAAGCCGGTTTCAAGCTAATCACAATACTTCCGGTCAGCTGGTGGATGTCAGAAGAAAGCACAGAAAAATGAGCAGCACATTCCTGATGCTCGGGATATTTGCTCGGATATTCAGATCTTTCTTCATTCTATCATCCTTTCTGTGCTCTTGTGGTTTTTCAAGACTGTACTGTTTGCCAAGTCTGTACTGTTTTCTAAATCTGTAAAGTTTTCAACTCCATGTGTAATATTATACGCAAAAACGCGGCAAATATCAACCTGCTCAATCAAAACGAAGTAAACATAATACGCTGGGGATAAAACCTTGACGCGCAATCCTGCGCGCACAAAAAAAGCCAGGAACCTTTGCGGCGCGCCGCCGCTTGTCTCCTGACTCCGTTTGGCAATTAAAAAGGCCGGCAATCTCCTATTCTCCCAGGCAGTTACCCACCAAGTACCTTCGGCCGCCTGTGGCTTAACCATCGTGTTCGGGATGGGAACGGGTGTTTCCCACAGGCGCATCATCACCGGCCAGCTCCCCGAGTAGGGCTCGAACCTACAACCCTCCGGTTAACAGCCGGATGCTCTACCATTGAGCTATCGAGGAATTGAGTTGAGAGTTTGGGAAACAAACTCTCAACTCACTGTGTCTTAAGATTGTTTCTGACTCCCTGATCTCAGCGAAGAATCCTTTTCGCAGATTCTCGCTCTCTTTGAAAACTCTGTAATCTGAACCTCTTAGGGTTTCGGGATCTTCAGAACTCTCAAAACTGCACATAAACCTTTCCGATCTTTGCTAAGCTTTTCTTTCTGTCTTTCGGCGCTTCCACTTCTCATTTAGCTTGTCTTCCTTGATCAAGCCCTCGACCTATTAGTACCGGTCAGCTCCATGCATTACTGCATTTCCACCTCCGGCCTATCGCCTTGTAGTCTTCAAGGGGTCTTACTCCTTGCGGATGGGATATCTCGTCTTGAGGGGGGCTTCACGCTTAGATGCCTTCAGCGTTTATCCCTTCCAGACACAGCTATTCTGCTATGGGGTTGGTCCCCAACAGATACACCGTCGGTCTGTCCATTCCGGTCCTCTCGTACTAAGAACAGCTCCTCTCAAATATCCTGCGCCCACGACGGATAGGGACCGAAC
>JAFSLL010000146.1 GCA_017448455.1 Oscillospiraceae bacterium
TCCGCTCCGGATACATAGCGGGCGACGAACTCCCTGTTGATATCACGGATCTCCTTTTTGCCGTCAATGTAATCCCGGTACATATCCGCAAGCCCGGCTGCGCAGCCGTCACATGCGCCGTCAATGTTCCCGATAGACTCAGCAACGATCTTTTCGCGCTCTTCCTTTGTTGTATCTTTTATCAGAATTGAGGCCATGCTGTACTCCTGCCTATACCTGTATTTATGTGTGTTCAATGTCATTTTAATCTGTGTTCTGTTCTGTGTCAATGATTCGTTATCGCCGGGCACAGTCCCGGTACAATCTTATCTGAAAGGAAATTTTGATTTATGAAAACATGTGAGGAATATGTGCTGCAGGAACTGGAAGCGGTGCAGGGAAAAATCGCGGAACTGAAGAAGGACAAAGAGAGGCTTGAAAACGGCTTCGATATTCTTTTTGAGTTCCTGACGGTGCTCAAAAAATACATCTTTATTGCCGACGGTTCAAACGGCAGACGCTACATTGAAATGCGGTACGTCTTTGAAGATTTTGATTTCGAGGACTTTGAAGTTCTGGAGAGGATTCTTCTCCTGCTGGAGGAAATGGAGCATGATGGCTGAATTGTTTTTAGGCTGTGCGGGCATGCTGGTAACGCTGCTCGCTTTTTTCATCGGCTTTTTCACGGGGCGGGCATTGCGGGAGCAGCCTTTGTCGTCCCCTGAGCCGGAAGTGGACAGGGAAAAGCAGCTCCGCTTTGAGGCGGAGCAGAAAGCCCTGGCGGACTGTATGAATTACAGCATTGATGTGGCGTACGGAGGAAAATAGTGTGCACGTTTTCACTGCTCAGCCGTTGCCCGGCAGACGATGTTCAGCGTCGCTCTGACATGTCTGTCCGGGCTGAAAAACTGAGAGAATTGGAGAGATGAGTGTTATGAGATACTGGCTTGATCCGCTGGAGCAGGAGAGCCTGCCGGTGTGCCCCGTGTGCGGGGAAGAATGCGAGACAGTTTATACGGATATCAATTCCGAGGTCTGCGGCTGCAACAACTGCATCAGCGAATATGATGCCTGGGAATACTACGATGACGAAGATCCGGACCCTGACAGGGAGAGAGGCTGGGCGTGCAGGGATGACTGAGAAACCGGATTATCTGAAAGACGCCTGGAAGTATTACGAGTACGGCCGGGCATACAACAACTCCCTGGTGCCAAACCAGTATGTGATGGTGAATACCAATCAGGAGTTTTTCATCGGCAACCAGTGGCTGCACATGCCGGATACTGAGGCCATGCGCCGCCTGGCAAAACCGACATTCAATATCATCAAGCGTGTCACTTCATTGTTTGTGGCGAGTCTTACTTCAAGCAATACGACGATCTCCTTTGAGCCGTTGTCTCATCAGACCGATGGTGAGGCAGCGGCTTTTGCTACCGCTGAGGTTCGGAACCTTCTGGAGAAGTTCAAGATGGATTATAGAATCAGAGATGCGTTGTTTGACGGAGCCGTCACGGGTGACTATGCTGCACACTTCTACTGGAACCCGGAGGCGAGGCCGTACGGCGGAGCCTTCGGGGAATACAAGGGTGAAATCGAGTTTGAGCTCCTGGACGGCATCAACGTGATGTTCGGCAACCCGAACTGCAACGAAGTCGAGAAGCAGCCGTATATCCTTATCGTCGGGAGGGATACGGTTGAGAATCTGAAGAGGGAAGCGAGGGAGTGGCGAAGACGCAGCGCACTGAGTGCTTCCCGTGTGCTCGCGGACGACATGATACCACGCACTGACAAATCTATGCGAGCAAGTTTTGGGGAAATTGAAAAGCCTTCCCCTCACGGGGAAGGTGGCAGCCCGACAGGGATGACGGATGAGGTCTTTATCGAACCCGACTTTGAAGTTTCCAACTTTGCCGGCATAGGCGGGAAGACGGAGATCCACGGGGATGACGACAAAACAGGGAAAGCCTTGTATGTCTATCTGTATACCAAGGTCTGGAAAGAGGAAAATTATGTAAACCAAAGGACGGGCCTGGTTGAGATACGCAAGGTGCAGACGGTGCACGTCACCAAGGCTACCAGGAACTGCAACATCTTTGAGGATGTGGATACCGGCCTGACAAGATATCCGATTGCCTGGGGCAACTGGCAGAAGCAGAGAAATCAGTACCACGGGAGAGCTCTGGTGACGGAGATTATCCCGAACCAGATCTTCATCAACCAGATGATGGCGATGGTGTTCCGGCATCTGCAGCTCCAAGCTTTCCGACAAAAGTTTACAACGCTGATTATCTGCCCAATGTCAGCAATGAGGTTGGTACAGCAATCGGCGTTAGGAATTTACAGCCGGGCACGCAGCTCGGCGAAATTATTTCCACCATTCCCGCGGCGAATATGTCCGCGCAGATCATCCAGGCCATCGACCTGTGCATGGCGTACACCAGGGAGTGCCTGGGCGCGACCGACGCACAGATGGGCAATGTCCGGCCGGACAATACCTCAGCGTTGATGGTGCTGCAGAACGCTGCGGAAGTGCCGCTGGAAAATACCCGGGCAGGCTTGCATGAGTGGGTGGAGGATATAGGCGCCATCCTCCTCGACATGATGGGAACCTACTACGGGAGAAGACCTGTTGTTATTGACGATGAGGTCAGGGAGTTTGACTTCAGCATCTTTAAGCACCTGTGGCTGAACGTGGCTGTGGATGTAGGAGCCACTACATACTACAGCGAAATCGCCATGGTGCAGACGCTGGACAATCTGCGGAGAGA
>JAFSLL010000147.1 GCA_017448455.1 Oscillospiraceae bacterium
AGATCGTAACTAGCACAGTCAAGGCTCACCCTGCCGAAGGACAGGGTCTTGTCCGACTGCACAGACAGCACACGTGTCATCGCACGGATTCTGGCTAGAAGTTCCTTCATATCGAAAGGCTTGGTCAGATAATCATTGGCACCGCTGTCGAGGCCGGTGACCCGTTCATCGATTTCCGCCTTCGCGGTGAGAAGCAGTACCGGCGTGCTGTCGCCCCGCGCGCGCATCCGCCGCAGCACCTCAAAACCGTCCAGCTTGGGCATCATCACATCCAGAATGGCACCATCGTAGTTGCCCGTCTCAAGATAGTCCAGCGCGGTCTGCCCGTCATAGACCACATCGACGGCATAATTATTCTTGACCAGGATCGTCGAAACGGCTCTGGCCAGGGATTTTTCATCTTCGGCATACAAAAGTCTCACGATGCTCACCTCAGATTCAGCATACCACAGGCTGGTGAAAAAATCATCTGTTTTGTTTTAGGTTGGTTTAGGGTTCGGCAGGTATCCTGTGTGCAGAAGCAAAGAAAGGAGGCTATCAACGATGAAAAAAAGAAGCCTATTCCTGCCGGTATTTCTGTGCGTGCTGCTGTTATTCTCAGTATATGTCCTGCTCGACACCTTCGTGATCGTGCGCAGAATGGAAATATCGGACACCCCGCAGGGAATCAGTGAAAACACTTCTGAAAGCACGGCTCTTACGCAGCTTCTCGCCTCAGCCAAAGAAGACGACGTACAGACAATCATTCTGAATGAAAATACCTATGATGACGGGAACATCTCGATTTCGATTACCGAAGAGCGTCTTGGGGATACCACGGTCTATGTTGCCGACGTAAAGCTTTCCTGCGCGGGTAATCTCCAAACAGCTTTCGCGGACAGCACCTATGGGCGGAATGTCACTGACGAAACCTCGTCGATCGCGGAGGCAGTGAACGCTATTCTGGCAATCAACGGTGATTATTACGGCGCGCAGCAGTCAGGCTATGTGATCCGGAATGGCGTTCTCTACCGGAATACAGCAAAAAAAGGCGCGGAAGACCTGGTGATCTATGCCGACGGCAGCTTTGAAATTATTCGGGAATCAGAAGTGAGCGCGGAAGAGCTCCTGGAAAACGGAGCGCAGAACGTACTCAGCTTTGGCCCGGCACTGGTGGAAAACGGCGAGATTTCCGTGTCTGTCAGCGACGAGGTAGGCCGTGCGAAGGCGAGCAATCCCCGCACTGCCATTGCAGTAATTGATGAACTGCATTATCTGTTCGTAGTCTCGGATGGCAGAACTGACGAGAGCGAAGGGCTGTCCCTTTATGAGCTTGCCGTATTTCTTCAAAGCAAGGGGGCACAGACAGCGTACAATCTGGACGGCGGCGGATCATCCACGATGGTGTTCAACGGCAGGGTCGTCAACAATCCCACTTCCGGGAGAAGCATCAAGGAGAGGAGCGTGAGCGACATTGTATACATCGGATAAGGGAAGAAAAGAAAACCGAAGTCTTCATGTTATCGGCGTATATCTGCTGGAAACGGTGTGCTGCGCGCTGTTTGGGGCTGTCTATGAGCGGTTCAGTCACGGGGTCTATTCTTACTTCATGCTCTACGCATTCGCGTTCCCGCTGATTCTCGGAGTAATTCCCTCTTTCCTGATGGATAAAGCCGGGGCATTTTTCCCCGGCAAGGCGGCGGCGGATTGTCTTCATGCAGGCATCCTGGCACTTACCGTTGGGAGTATCATGCAAGGCGTTCTGGAGATCTACGGCACCACAAATCCGCTTAACGCGGTCTATTGGGCTGTCGGTGCAGCATGCCTCGCCGCGGGGTGCCTGATGGCAGCGAAACAGGCTTGGGATGAATTTCGGTCTTGCGATCGGGTGAAAGCTGTTCGTATGCCCAGATAAAGAATATTCATTTCCTCTCAGGAATGAAAAACCTGCCTGTATCTGCATTCTCCATTTGAAGAAGCCGGAGCTTTTTGTTCATCCCTCCTGCATATCCCGTCAGACTTCCGTTTCTGCCGACGACTCTGTGGCACGGAATGATCAGGGAAATGGAATTATGTCCGACAGCGCCGCCGACCGCCTGTGCGGACATGCGTGCAAGCCCCATCTGACCGGCAATGATTTCCGCAATCTGTCCGTAAGTCATTGTCTGACCAAAAGGGATGGTTAGCAGGATGCTCCATACCGCTTTACGGAATGCAGTCGTCCGCATATTCAGCTTCGGCGTGAAATCCGGCGCGCTTCCGCTGAAATAGATGTTCAGCCAGCGATTTGCTTCATCAAAAATCGGTAATTCTGCCTCCGCATATGGCTTGCGCAGCGTATCTGCAAAGTACTTCTGCTCATCGAACCAGAGCCCAATGATTGCCTCCCCGTCGCTGGCCAACGTAATGCCGCCCAGAGGTGAATCATAGTGATGCGTATAGTCCATTTGCCGTCTCCTTATAAGGAATAATGCCTGGGCAAGAACAGTGATTATCATGATCCTGTGTCTTTGACCGGGCATTGTTTTACCATTTCACCTGAGGTTAAGATGTCAGACAGCATATTATATCACGGGGCAATGGTTTATTCCATATGTTCTAACATTGATGACGGAAAAAGAAAAACACGGGAATCTGATCTCCGGAGCAACACTGACTGTACTCTGAAGGTTTGCCGTGGAAAAAGAACATGTTTCATGTGCATACTGGACTGTTTGAAGCCAAAATGATATAATGACAGAAAATCTGATCAAGGAAGCGGATATAGAAACGGAAGGCGCGCAAGAACAGAAACCTTTCGGCACTCAGAGCTGCTTGATCAGGCGATTCCTGCGGAAAGCTGACAGCTGTGACCGTTATGTGACATGGTTGTAAGGCGTTTTTCAGTCTGTTTCATGAAAGAGCGATCACCGCCCGCAGGAAGTTGACAAGTGTTGCGGGGCATACTAAACTGACATTATCCAAATAATTGCAATGAGAGGCAGAGAAATATGCTTGAATTTTTAAAACAGGAGGGCATCGACGAACAGCTGATTGCCCGTATCGAGCAGTACCGCAAGGCATACCCTGTTGCGGAAGGGGATGTCATCCGCATTCCGAGTCCACAGTACCGGTATTACGGCAAAGAAATCTGGCAGCTGGCGATTACCGCCATCCTGTCCGGAGAGAACATTCTTCTTGTAGGTCCCAAAGCAACCGGCAAAAACGTCTTCGCGGAAAACCTCTCCGCTGTTTTCGGAAGGCCCGAATGGGATATCTCCTTCTATCTGAACACCGACGCTTCCACGCTCATCGGGACGGACACCTTCAAAAACGGCGAGGTTTCCTTCCGGAAAGGCCCCATTTATTCCTGTGCCGAAGCAGGCGGGTTCGGGATTCTTGATGAGATCAACATGGCCAAAAACGAGTCTCTTGCCGTCCTCCACGCTACGCTCGACTTCCGCAGAATCATCGATGTACCCGGCTACAGCAGGATCCGTCTCGCCCCCGCTACCCGCTTTATTGCCACCATGAACTATGGGTATGCCGGAACGCGGGAACTCAATGAAGCCCTTACCTCTCGCTTCATGGTCATCAACATGCCCGTTATCTCCGGTGAGAACCTGGAAAAGCTTCTGCTGCAGCAGTTTCCGTCTCTCAAAACCGACTATGCCTCCCAGCTCACCGCCCTTTTCGGAGAAATCCGCAAAAAATGTGAAAGCTCCGAAATCTCCACAAAAGCTTTGGATCTTCGTGGCCTGCTTGCGGCTGTCAATCTCGTCCGCAACGGTCTAAACATGCATGACGCTCTGACCATCGGCATCATCAATAAAAGCTTTGACGAATTTGAGAGAACCCTTGTGGAAGACATTGTCTCCGCGCGGATTGATGGCAGACTTACGAAGGAAGAACTCTTCTCCGGCAACTAAACGGATATGAAGCAGAACATCTCTGACCTTCAGAAAAGGCGCGCTGACAACATCATCTGGAACTGCGCAAAAGACTACTCCTTCGCGCCGGACTTCAAAGCCTATGATTCAAATGGCGATGTGGATATTTACTGGAACATCATCTATGGTTCCGCCAGACGCCACTATGAGTATGAAAAGCTGGAAACGCTGTTTCAGATGCTCGACAAATACAGAGACTCCGCCATCTATGAATCCATTTTCTGGAATGCGCTGGAACCGCTTCTGTTCCGGGCAGAATGCCATGACCGCCCTGTATTGACGCGGATCCGCCCCGAGCCCGCCAAAACGGCACTATGTTTCGACGACGGCATGACGACGGATGAGATTGTCGATACTGCCAGGCAGTTCTTCTATGATCACTACGGTCTTTACGGGGACGGAAAGATCCGACTGAGATATCGCTTTCAGCGCAGGAGATTCTCGGTCGACAGCTTTCTGCAGCGAGGCAGAATCATCATTCATGACAAAGATCTCTATCATGGCGACGAAGCCTCCTGGGACCGCGATTTCTCTCTCAGTACAAAACTGACCGAATCGGAACTGCGCGCCTTCCTTGAAACCAAGTTCGGAAAGTCCATCTATCCGGACGAAGTCGTTGCTCAGCTTGAAAAACAGCTCTGTACAGGAAACCACAGGTTTACCCACCTCTTCTACACGAAGGGCGAGACGGTTGAGCTCAAAGGAGTCTACAGCACTTTTGAGATGCACCAGCGGAAACGGCAGGCAGAGCTGATCGCCAACAACCGGGCGTACTATCAGAAAAATCAGCTCCAGAACCGGCTGCACATCGCAAAGCTCAGCACAAACATCATGAATTCGGTTCTTCTGCACATGCAGCCCGCACCCGTGAAGGCAGGCTCCGGCATCCTCAACCCGGCTGCCGCATGGAGAGCCGCGAGACTCGGCGATGAAAAGGTCTTCTCCAGAATTGAGAACGAAAACGCCGGAGACATGAGTGTGGATATTCTTCTGGACGCAAGCCATTCGCAGTATCACCGTGCCGCGAAAATCTCATCTCAGGCTTATATCATCTCCGAGGCGCTTTCCCGATGCCGTGTTCCCTGCCGGGTCATGTGCTTCTGCTCTATGAGCGGTTTTACCGTTCTGCGCACCTTCAGCGACTACACTTCTCTCTCCGATCACAGCACCATCTTCGACTATTACACGGAAGGCTGCAATCGCGACGGGCTTGCAATCCGGGTGGCGGGGAACCTGATTTCCCGGACCTCCTATGAACACAAGATGCTGATCATTCTCTCCGATGTGAAACCTCTGGATGTAGCCAAGATCCGGAAGGATGAACGGGATGTCGGCAACAGCTACGACGGAGTCCGGGCCCTGACGGATACCGCGCACGAGGTCCGCCGCCTGCGCGCCGACGGTGTTTCGGTTATCTGTGTTTTCACGGGGGAAGAAGTGGATCTGCCCTACGCAAAGATGGTGTATGGTCAGGACTTTGTCAGAATCCGCGATTTCTCCCTTTTTGCGGATACCGTCGGAAAGCTGATCATCGACCAGATGAAGAATTATTCGATATAAATCAGGATAGAATAAAGACGCGGGTTTGATTGAACTTGCCTCTCACAGCAGCGAGAGAACCTCATGACGGACAGACTGTCTGTTATGAGGTTCTCTCGTTGTTATCATGTTTTCGACTTGTGTATACGGTCATTTCGTGCTGTCGTCTGTTCCGCCGTCTTCTGAAGCGGGTGACGGTTCGCTGCCGCGGTATTCCATGCAAAGCATGGTCAAATCGTCAAACTGTGGGGTTTCGCCCGCAAAATCATCGATCTGTTCGCGAACATTACGAAGGAAAAGCTGCAGATCCGTCTCTTCCGGAATACCGCTCTCATCGGCCGCACGCATGCTGTTCTCCAGCGCAGTCATCATCCGCTCTGTACCGAAAAGCTCCGCACGATCATTGTTTGCCTCCGGTACACCGTCCGTATACAGGAAGAGCATATCGCCCGGATCCAGATGCCAGTACGCATCACGGTACTTCGTGCCTTCCATCGCACCCATGGCGAGTCCGTGCGGATCCCGCTCCAGCATAAAGCCTTTCCCCTTCCGGTAAAAAACCGGGTACTCATGCCCGGCACAGGAGGATACCATCTCGCCGGTGGAAAGCGTCAAAATCCCCAGCCAGGCGGTAACAAACATGCTGTCCTCGTTTCCGTCGAACAGGCGGCTGTTGACATCATGCAGGATTTCCGAGGGTTTGCTGTAAATGCCCGCAAGCGTCACGTTCTTAATCAGGGTCTTGGATACCACCATGAACAGCGAAGCAGGGACACCCTTGCCGGACACGTCCGCCATCACCAGTGCCAGATGATCATCATCGATCAGGAAGAAGTCATAAAAGTCTCCGCCCACTTCTTTAGCGGGGTCCATAACCGCGTACAGGTCAAAGTCTTTCCGCTCCGGAAATGCGGGAAAATGCGTGGGCAGCATATTCAGCTGAATGTCCGCGGCAACCGAGAGCTCCGTGTCCAGTCGCTGTTTCTCCGAGGTAATCTGTACGATTTCGCGCACATAGCCGCGCATTTTCTCAGACATGTTGGCGAAAGCACGCGCAAGAACCTCGATTTCGTCACCGGTGAGCAGCACATCCTCAACTTGGAAGCTCATATCATCGCCCTTCATCTCCGATACGCGCAGCGTCATTCTCTTGATGGGGTTGACCAGACGTTTTGAAAAGACCAATGACAGCACGGCCGCAAGAAGAATCAATTCCCCTGCCATAATCAGCGTAGCGACAACCGTTCTGCCTTCATTGCCGCGCATCTCGGCAACAGATTTCTCCATGACGGCATCTGTCTGTTCCGCCAGCAAATAGGCCGTAGCATTCAGATTCTCCTGCGGGATGCTGAGCAGCTGCGTCCAGCCGAGTGTTTCGATCGGCGCGTAGGCGATATAGGTCTCCTGTCCGTTCACCTCCAGCATCGAAAACCCGACATCTCCCTCCAGCGCTTCGTCTACCAGTGTAACCAGATCCGCATTGCTGCTGTCCCGAAGACTCTTGAGCTCAATGCCGTTCATGCCCAGCTCGCCGTCTGTCCGGGAGGAATAGATCATGTTTCCGTTTTCATTGATAATGCAGGTGTCGGTGTATTCGCCCAGTCTGACATTGGCAACGATAGACGCGAGGGAATCGAGTTTGATGGAGCCGCAGCAAACAGCCGCCAGCTCCCCGTCCACATAGACGGGTACGCCGACCATCACTTCATAGTCGTTACTGTAGTTGTCCCGGTTTACCGGCGTGAAATAGGTCTCTCCATGGACCAGCGCACCGACATACCAGGGACGACGGTCGGCATAGAAGAACTGAACGCTGCCATCCGGTCTGACTTTATCCTGCGGTGACCGGTCCACAATAACGCTCGCGCCGCCCGGGAGAGAGACAATACAGTCAAGCAGCGTGTCACTGCCTTCCACCATCTCCAGCATCATATTCCGAAGACCCCCAATCCGGAGGATCTGCTCCTTCAGCACCGGATCCTCCTGATCGGCTGTATCGGAATAAACCAGCTGCTGCGCAAGCTTGCCGGCTTCCAGCTGAGATGGCAGCGGAACCTCCACCGGAGAATAGGCAGAGGGTTCCTCCAGCACCAGCTGTACCTGTCTGGCCAGAATCTCCAGGTCATGCTGCATGGTCCAGAATTCCCCATCCAGGATCTTTGCTTCGGAGACCACATATTTCTGGAAGCTCTCTGTCGCCATGCCCCGCATAGACTCCGACATGGTGTCCATAATAACCTCGTTTTGATTCCGGCTCGTCTCTTCCATAAGATTGGTGAACTGACGGACCTGTAAAACGCCGAAAACTGTGAACAGCGCGAGCGCCACCGTTATCAGCATCATGTTCATTTTGAATATCTTAACGCGCAGGCTTTCTTTCATATCATTCTCCTGTATCGTCCGTCTCACCTCAACGCGCTTCCGGCTTCAGGACAATATCTTTCAGGTACAGCGAGCCCCATCCTGCCCAGAAGGGAGTGAAGCTCTCAACCCGTTCTCCCAGAACGAACAGGTGCTCGGTAGAAAACAGAGGAACCCAGACAGCCTCGTCCTGAATCAGGATTTTCTCAAGTTGGGCATATTCCGCCATTCTCTCTTCCTCATTCCGGATCGTCCGGGCCGCTCCGATGCGATGAATGATTTCCTCATTGCCATAATTGCCGGAACGGAAACGGGTCTTGTCCCGGCTGCCGAAGAAGGTATAGATAAAGTTGTCCGGATCGTTGAAATCAGCGCTCCATTCGCCGGTGTATGCCATCAGTCTGCCTGCCTTGCGCAGATACATGCGGCTTGCCTCGTCATAGCTCACAACGGAAACATCGAGTCCGACCGCAGTCAGATCCTGCCGGATCATCTCCAGCATGCGGAGAATCCTGAGCTCCGTCTGTGAATTGGCGGCGAGCTCCAGTCGCACGTCTTTGGCCCCCGGCACCGCGCTGACCAGCTCTGCAGCCGCTTCCGGGTCATACTGCAGCCAGCCCTGGTTTTCCTCGCTGTAGCCAATCAGGCCGCGGGGGAAGATGCCGTCGATCAGTCTTCCGTCCCCGTTGAAGAGCTCATCAAGGATTCGCTGTCGGTTGATGGCCATCTGTACTGCCTTTCGAATACGCACATCGTTCAGAGGCGGCGCATCCACATTCAGCATCAGATACTGAACCTCCACTCGGCTGTATGCCAGCGTGCTGTCAGCCCACTCTTCCGTTTTGTAAACCTGCTGCGCCACCTCCGGATTCACACGGTTCATGTCCAGGAGATCAAGCTCGCCTTCGCGGAACATGCGGTCCACCAGAGCGGGAGCCAGCACCAGGATCTCTGCCTTTCTGACGGTGATTTCCTCTCCTTCATGGCAGTGGAAGTAGGGGTTTCTCTCCAGAACAATCCGGGAGTCGGTGAATTCTGTCACCATAAACGGGCCGGAACCGACTGTGCTTTCCGCCGTCCTGCCGAATGTGTCCCCTGCCTCCGTGACGCACTTCTCACTCAGGATACTGCAGGAGGGCGTAGCGAGCTGATAAATGTAGCCGGAATAGGGTTCCGAGAGTGTAATCTCCAGATGCCGGTCATCCAGAACCCGGATCCCCTCCACTACGTCCGTCTCCCCTTCCATCACGGCATCCGCGCCGCGGATCATATCCGCGAAATCTGTCTGTATACTGTCCGGCAGCGCCAGCATGCGGGTAAACGTGAAAGCGACATCCGATGCTTTCACCGGTGTACCGTCGGAAAAGAACGCATCGTCGCGCAGCGTGAAGCGGTAGGTCAGTCCGTCTTCGGAGACGGACCAGTCCTCAGCCAGTCCGTAAGCCAGCTCCGTAGAGCCGTCCCCCTTCACCCGGATGTCAAACAGGCGCTCATAAATATTGAGCGGAATCATATAGTCCTCTGAATTTCTGTGGACGTCCATCGTATCAACAGCTCCTGAAAGCGCAATCCGTACGAGGCCCGGCTCAACCGTTTCGACGCTTTCAGTCGTCTCTGCCGCGCTCTCCTGTTCCGCCGGAGCTGCTTCCGTGCCGGCGCAGCCTGTCAGGCAGCCGCATGCCAGCAGCAATGCCAGCAGCAGCGCTGTCAAGTCCTGTAATCTTCTGAGCATTTTCTCTCTCCCTTATCCTTCATCCGGACACGTTATGTGTCGGATCTCTCCTGCAGCCGGCAGGAGTAGTCAGGTTTTTATTATAATACTTTATCCGGCGATTCTCAACCATAAGGATGTAAACATTCGGGCCTGTTTTACCCAGCAGGGAAAAGCAGGCCCGAAATCTGTTTCCGTTTTTTTTGAACAAACCCGGTTTTTAGAATTCCTTCATTTTCATAATCCACAGGCTCCACCGATAGGAAGCGAATACGATCAGCGCACAGGCCGCTGCCAGTGCGGCAAGAACGGCAGCGGGCGGCAGTGCGTCCAATGTTTCTGACAGTTTCATAAAAGGATTGTTCGTACTGTCAGAACTGTTTTTTGCTGCATACAGCAGAATCGCGATGACACCAAACAGGATGAGAAAGGCGATTCTGCTTCTTTCCGAGCCGTACTTCAGCTGCAGAGGAATCATGACTGCCGCTGACAGGTACAGGACCGGGATCAGTGCTGTCAGCATCGGCAGCTCATCAACCAAGTTTATCGCATTGTGGCGGATGAAGCTGACAGTGCCATACAGTGCTGCACCAATGCACCACGCTGCCGCAGCCATCATCAGGCAAAACAGATATTTCTCTCTGACATATGTTTTCCTGTCGAATGGGAGCGTCATCAAAAACGCAAATCCGTTATCGAATTCATCATAGCTGATCGTTCCGACCGCAAGAATTGTCGCAAGCATTGTAAGATAAGCGATCAGAAACGAGCCATCCATCGAAGCCCCCATGATCAAAGCCATGACAAAGAAAATGAGAATGGTCTGTTTTCTGGCGAGTGTGAGGCGTAGATCTTTTTCAATGAGACCGCGCATAGGATTCTCCTCCTGTCATCATGAGTATCAGCTCGTCAATATTGCCGTTTTCGATGACGATTCCCGGATCGTTTTCCAGATAAAACTGTTTTTCATTTGTGAGGCAGACATAGCCGAAGTGATCTTTTTTCGCGCTCAGAATATACTCTTTATCAAGCTTCGCGTATGTCTCTTCGCTCACTTTCAGAACAGCATAATTCCCCAACAAGGTATCGGTATCTTCGTGAAGAAGAATTCTCCCGTCATGAATCAGATAAATATCATCACACAGGCCTTCCAGATCCGAGGAGATATGAGAAGTGAGCAGAACCGAGCAGTTCTCATTGACAAGAAGATACTGCCGCAGCAGGTCGAGGATGTCGCGTCTCGCCTGTACATCGAGACCGGCAGTGGGCTCATCCATGATAAGAAGATCTGCCCTGTGACTGATCGCAGCGAGAACGCGCAGCTTTGCGCGCATGCCGGTAGAGAAGTCCTTTATTCTCTTCTCAAAAGCAAGCCCCTGTGAAACGCAGTTATTCCTGAAAAACGGTTCATCAAATGACGGATACAGTTTTTTGAGAATGCAGACGACATCTTCCAGACGAAGATAAGAACTGAAGCCGGAGTCGGACAGAGCAGCGCCGATGGAAGCCTTTTCTGCCCCGGTAAGCTCTGACGATTCTCTGCCGTTAATCGTAACGTGTCCTTCATCCGGTCTGATAAGACCAAGTATCGCCTTGATCGTGGTACTTTTTCCGGCTCCGTTTTTCCCGACGATCCCGGTAACAGTTCCGTCCGGTATTTCCAAAGAGACATTCAAGCGGAAATCGCCATAGGTTTTTACAAGATTATCAACTTTGACCATCAGTACTCCTCCAGTATGATTCTCACAATTTCAAGAATCTCGTCTCCGGTCAGCCCGATTGCGCACGCTTTTTGGACGGCGGCGGCGAAGTCATCCTCTACAGCCTTTTTTCGAGCTTCCATGGCGAGCTGTCTGTCAGTTGCGGCGACATAAGTTCCCTTTCCGTGGACAGTAACGACAAAGCCTTCCTCTTCCAGTCTGTCGTAAGCCTTTTTGACCGTCAAGGCGCTGATGCGCAACTCGGCGGAAAGTGCCCGGACAGACGGAAGCGCCTGGTTCTCCGGAAGGCTGCCGCTGATGATCTGGTTCTTCACCTGGTCCATGAGCTGCTCATAGATCGGTACCATCGAGGTGTTGTTAAGTATAATCTGCATTCTTTTTCCCTCCGTGGTAAACAGTATATAACAGTATAGAACTGTTGTCAACTGTTTCTTCTGACAGGCGTATTCATTTAAGATGATCCGATGTGATACTTCCCCAAATCCGGTAAAGGCGATACTGTATCGTGAAGCTGAAGCAATATGCTCCCTTTATGAGAGACGGTGAAACAAGGAAACACTGTCCATCATGAAGGGAGCATATAACTTTTCGGTTCCGTCCGGATTGATCGTGTGCTGTATGAATTGCGCGTGAAAAGAGGAGCCGGCATGCTTTTCAGAATGAAAACAGCCCAGCGTCCCTTGCTGGGGCCGTCAGGCGGCGAGCAGAGATCTTACTGCCGGTTCATGATCGCAATCGAGCACAGCACCAACCCGATCCCGAGAATTTTCACCGCGCCGAGCGTTTGCCCGAAGGCAAGCAGGCCAATAACGGCTGCAATCACTGTCTCCACGGAAGCGATTACGGGGACTTTTGACGTTTCCGTGATTCTGCTCATTCCTCCGTAGTAGGCGATGTATGCCAAAGCCGAGGGAATCACCCCGAAGCCAAGCAGAACAAGGAATATCTGACCGGTAAACACCGTCCCTGTATTCTGAAACGGCCGAATCAGGAAGAGCAGTGTCAGGGTACCGAAAAGCTGCCCATAAAACGCCGCGGTAAAAGGGTCTTCATCTGCCGCTCCGGTGCGGGACAGAATCGGGAGCAGCGCGTATGTAAAGCCCGCCAGCAGCCCCATCACGAGGCCGAAAACCGATATCTTCACAGTCGAAAAAGCCCCGCCGGTTACCGTCAGAACACAACCAATAATGTTGATCATGATTGCCAAAATCTTATTTCCTGTCAGCGGTTCCCGGAAAAAGAGGCGTGACAGGAGGGCAACATAAATCGGCGAAGTATATAAAAACACAGCGGCGGTTGCCATCCCGTTCTGCTCAATCGTGTTCATATAGCTTACATTAAAGAAAGCCTGGGAAATCACCCCAATGAGCATACAGGAAAGCAATCCCCGTTTGCTGATGCGAAACAGTGACGTCCCCTTCCCCTTGATCAGAAGCGCCAAAGCCAGCATGACCGTGGATGACAGCACTCTGAAAAAAGCCACAGGCCCGGCTTTCATACCCATGTTGGCAAGAAGTGTCGCAAAGAAGCCGATGCTTCCCCAAAGAGCCCCCGCCGCAAGAATCATCAGGTATCCTTTATTCTGCTGTGACTTCATCCTGTTGACTCCCCCCATTTTCGGCAGAAGGCTCCTTCATTCCGATCACCGTCTGATAAAACAACGGCATTATATCACAGCGGTGGATTATTACAAGGCAGGGACAGTAAAATCACGGCATTGATGTGTTATCATATTGCCTGTTGCACGGTATTTCTCAAAAATATTTCTTCAGAATCTGTAAGATTTCTCTGCAAACCGCTTTTATTAGGGTGAGACACAAAACAGAAAGGAGGGCAATGGATTTGGAAGACTCAAAAATCGTGGATCTATACTGGCAGCGCTCCGAAGAAGCAATTCCGGAGACTGCCGCCAGGTTCGGCGGTTACTGCCGCACCATTGCTTACAACATTTTGTCAAACGAGCAGGACGCTGAGGAATGCGTGAATGACACCTGGCTCAAGGCATGGAACTCCATGCCTGCCCATCGTCCCACACTGCTTGCGCCTTACCTTGCCAAGCTGACCCGCTGGCTGTCACTGACACGCCTGCGGGAACGAAACGCACTGCGCCGCGGAGGCGGAGAGACGCCGCTGGTTCTTGACGAGCTTGCCGAGGTTATTCCGGACAATACGGATCCGGAAAAGCAGGTGGAAATGAAAGAACTCGGTGCGGCACTGCGCAAATTTGTGGCAGACCTTGATGATGTTGAAGCCCAGATTTTTCTCGCCCGTTGCTGGTATATGACCGGGGTGAAAGAAATCGCCGAAAAGTACGACCTCACGCCGGGGAAGGTCAGCACCACACTTCACCGCACGCGCAGGAAACTACAGAATTATCTGAAGGAGGAAGGATTATGCTGAATGCAGAATCGATTCTGTTTGCGCTCAACGATATGGATGACATCCTGCTGGAACGCACACGGCGGGCTTTAGACTACAAGCTTGGGAGAAAGAAGCGCAAAACCAGAACCATCATTCGAGTCGTATTGCTGGCTGCCGTTATCTCGGCGCTGATGATCGGCACGGCTTGGGCAGCCGGGCTGATCGGGCTTGGGAACATGCGCGCAGGACAGCTTTTCGGCGTGAACATGCTCAGCATGGAAGGCCTGAGCGACAGTGCCGAAGGCCAGGCTTTGCAGGAGTGGCTGGCCTTCTATGACGAGCACCGGGAAGATCCTTACGATGCCGAAGAAGCGATTGCTCTCATGGACGAATACGGTCCCTACGGTGCCACAACACAGGCTATGGCCGATGAAATTGACAGAATCTGCGGAAAGTACAATCTTCATCGGCTTGGGACGCTTTCCACTCCGCCGGACGAGAAAAGCTTTTATGATGCTGCGGGCATAGGCAAACTGACTGCCGGAAATAAGCAGTATGAAAATGATTATGGCGGCGGTTACGTCTACTCCAGCGGTACCTTCCAATACGACGGCACGCTGTTTCCGCGTGATCAGAAGTATAGTATTCTCTATCAATTCCGCTACGCCAAAAAAGGTGTGTTGGGTTATGTGACCATCAATGCCGGGGACCCGAATGACTATACCGAATGGCACCACGAAACCGCAGACGGGCAGACCCTGACAATATCCGATTCTGCCCACGGTGCGTTCCTCCTGCTTGACCGGGAAGACAGCTTTGTCGTTGTTTCCATTGCCAAATCCGGATGGGAGGATTCCTTTAACGACGGTATCCTCGACGGTCTGGGGGACAAACAGGTTACCTTTGAACTGAGCCATGAAGACCTGGAGGCCATTGCCGACAGTTTCAACTGGGCAGCGCTGGACGATCCTGATCTCGGTATGGACGGGGAGTTTACTTATCATCAGTACAGCGAAACAAACGCTTATGCGCAACTTACGAACCCGGATATCGACCTGAGTATGCTGCCTGAGAGCCAGGAATGGCTGAAGCCCTCTATCTCCGCCGTATACGAGCAGCAGATTGCTCCATACATCAGAGACTTCCGATTGGTAGACTACTGCATTGAAAAAGGCCGAACCGATATCGGCTGGATCAGCTTCACCGGTACAGCGACAAAACCAATCAACTGGCGGACAATACCAAGCGACAAGGGCACTGTCTATTGCCGCAGTGTCTGTGTGACGAGAGATGAAAACGGTCTTCCGCTGGCACTGGATAGCTTCGATATGCTGCCGATTTCCAAACTTGATATGGCGAAGAACATTGGTACGGAAGAGAAACCCGATCATGTGTGGCTTATGAACGAGAAGAAAACCATCGCCTCCGCCGCGCTCTATGTTCAGCAGACCGGAGAGACCTATACCGTCTCCGATTCCGCCTCCCTTGAAGCGCTGACTCTTATGCTGAGGGAGGATGACACAATCTCCTGGAATGTCGAAGACTGCCGCTTTAACCCCCTGTACCTCACCTATTCCGACGGCAGCCGCGCCACGCTCTTCACCGCTGCCAGCGGCGCCAACGCCTTCTGGCAGTACGGGAAATGGCAGGGATATCAGTACGGTATGACGATCTTCGACCTGTTCGGTGTCCCATTGGAAGCCAAGGGCTACACGAAACATGACGGTATCCTTACCGCGCACATGGAATCTCCGGATCCGATACTTTTAAAATGGATCGAAATGGATTTTGCCGAGGAAGGAGATCTCCTGGAGCGCAGGATCATGTCGGAACAGCTTCGTCAGATGCGTTATGAGTACGATAATGCGCATCATTGTGTCCGGGAAACCTGGTGGGACGGGGGCAAAATGACCAACGAGATCATCAGCACCTATGCTGAAGATGGGCGCATTCTTCACAGCGAAACGCACACCGGAAACATGTGGAGCATCACCGACTATGAGTATGATGATGAGGGCCGTCTTACTGCGGAGATTCACCGGGACAATGACGATGCTCCCGGAGCAACCGGCGGAAATATCTATTACAGTTACGACACTGACGGCAACTGCCGTCGGAAAATGGGCTGGGAGCAGTAAACAGTCACAGATCAACTGAAGGATGCATAAGACAGGGTACCTCTGCCAGGTCAAAATGGCCCGGCAGAGGTACCCTGTCTTATGCATTTTTACTTGAGCCCGAAATATAACAGGATTATAATATAACCATCTATTCAGGCAGACAACTCAAAGTTTATCCAAGAATGTAAACCAGCGTGTTACACTTTGCACATGCTGTTTTCTTGTCTTTTGCTAAGGCAGGGGCTATCATAAAGACACAAACCAGATTGGAGAAACGGATCTATGAATAAGCTTGGAATTAAGATCGCTGAAAAAAGGAAGAGTCTTGGGATGACCCAGATCGAGTTCGCTGAGAAAATGCACGTTACACGGCAAACCGTCAGCCGCTGGGAAGCAGGTACCGCAATGCCCGACATCGACAAAATCGGAGAAATAGCGGAAATTCTCGGAGTAAGCTGTGATTATCTGCTGAAAGACGAGGCGATCGAAACCGGCAGCGCACAGCCAAAGGGTATAGGGAGGCTTTTGAAAAGCCTGACCGGGAAAACCGTACAACTCGCGTTTTTCGACGAGGAAGCAGATGCGGATCTGTTCAACACAGCTTGCCGCATAATGGATTTTGAAGGAAGCTGGATGCACGTCATTGCGGATACGAAAAAAGGAAGGATTGAAAAGCTCATACCGGTTTCTTCCGTGCTTTCCATTGAGATCGTAAAGGAGGGAAACTGATGGAGTATGTAGGATTCGTATTCGGTATATTTGGATTACTTGCGTATATCGAGCTCTCTTCACTGAAGAAAAGAGTAAATACCCTGGAAGAGGAACTTGCCGGTATCGCGGGAACATCATCCTTTGAAGAGCGGCGAGCTTTGCTTGACGCAGTTGATTCCTATATCGGGAAACAGGTAGTCCTGGATCTGAAAGAAGCCTGTGAAGACAATGATATTGTCATGTATGGCAATTCAAAACACGGAACCAATACGATTCTTGACGCGGACAGTGAATGGCTGCTTGTTCGTATTGAATCTGCAAAAGGCAGTAAGGAAAAACTCCTCCGGGCAGGCTCCATTCGACGGATCAGCCTGGTCAGCGAGGTATAAACCGTTCCAAAAACTATCCGTTTACAGACTTGGTTTCTTCGATCGTCCCTTCTTTGTAAAGGGACGATTTTTGCCTGAATATACCGGTACCTGATGTCACGCATGCGTGGCAGTACACAACAATTCAGCCTATACTGTCCCACAGTGTGTGGCGGAGGCGCAAAACAGACTTCGCCGCACACTGTTACATTTCATATTCATATAAAACATGATAAAAGACTGTTATATTTTTAAAAAATCTTTCGAAGTGTGTCACATTTTCTTCAGAAGGCGTGTCTATATCGATGAGCACCACTGAAAGGAGTGATCTTATGAAACATAGAATCATGCTTCTGCTCTTCCTGTGTACTTTTTTTCTGACAGCCTGCGGGAACCGTTCAGAGGCCGCAACGATTGAAACCGTATCTCCCTGGCCAAGCCACGCGCCGGAAGCAACACCGTATGTGCGGCTGGAGTCTGTGGAGGGTGAACTGCCGGGTCCGGAATCCGAAGCCGGACGGTCGGATCAATATGAAAGCTATGAAGACATCATGCGCAGGATCTATGCAGAAGAAGGCAATTACTACGGGAAAGACTGGGAAATGCAGATGTTCCGGGAACTGCCGCAGGATGAGCCGTATCCCTTTGTGGTGCGGACTGACGCCATGCTGCAGGGTTCAGACACGATGGATGACCACATTGCTCTGGCGCAGAAATTCAGTGAACTTGGCTGCGAAGCAAAAGTGAAGGAGATGCGCAGTGTTGAAGCCGGGAAGGAATACAGCGCATGGGTAACTATTATCACCACAACCCCTTCACACTTTTGGGAAATCAGCAGCAGTTTGGATGAAAAGCTGCATGTTGAACAGTTATATAAGAGTGTCGACATTCGGTTTGACACGGTTGTCTGGCCGGAGGAGTAAACTGCTGCCATGAATGAAAAAAGACTGCTGCACAGACTGAAACGGGGCGATGAGTCTGTGCTGCCGGAACTGATACGGCAATACAGCGGCTATGCATATGCAATTGCTTCAAACATTCTATCCCATGCTCTGAGCGAAGAGGATATTGAAGAAGTTGTGTCCGATTCTTTTTTAAGTATTTGGGAGAACCGGGAGAACATTGAAACAGAGATGCTAAGAGCTTATCTCGCCGCAATTGTCCGCAATAAAGCAAAAACGGCATTACATAAGCACCATGAGGAAGAGCCTTTGGGAGACGACATTATCCAGATCAGCATCCCGAATCAGCCGGAGCAGAAGATCCTGTTGTCGGAACTGAGAGAAATAGCGCATGAAGCTGTGGATTCTCTCGGTGAACCGGACCGTGAAATCTTCCAACGCTATTATTTCTTATATCAGAAGACGGCAGATATTTCTAAAATGCTCGGCCTTAAGGATGCAACTGTCCGGGCTAAACTCGCCCGGGGACGGAAACACTTAAAAGACTATCTGACAGAAAGGGGGTTTTCCTGTGAAGACACGCATTACTGATCTGGTGCAGGACTGTTATCCGGAAAACATAAACATAGGTGAATATGACGCAGAGCTTGCAGCAAGAATTACGGAGCGCGTGCAGGATCATCTCGGATCCAGGAGCAGGCCGTCTCACAGGATCAGAAGGCTCCCACGCACATTTCTCCTCGCCGCAGCATTGATTCTGGCTTTTGGGACTGTTGCATTTGCCATTGCTGAATACACGATCAGCCTCCGGAAACCATCGGCAGATGATGAGCTGGTTTCAGGATTCCGGTATGAAGGAGTCATTGACGGCAAGGTGTGGAACAGCGAACTGCTCGCCTACCCTGATGCCGGAATGGTTTTCACTTTCACCTGTCCGGAAGAAGTGACGCAAACCCCGGAATTCCGCTGTTTCTGGCTCCCCCAGGAAGCTACGGAAGGAATTACAGATGAACAGGGCTGGACCAAGCGTCTGTTCTGTGATTCAGGAAATACCATCCCCTACTGTATTTCCACGATCGATAATATCAGCAATGAATATCAGCTCATATTAAACGGCGATGTAAGTGTTGTAAAGGAAGATCACCTGGAAGACTGGGAGCTTCTTGAGGTGACATCAGATTACAGCAAACTGCCTTATCAAACATACGACCGCGCAAACTATATCCTGCTCTTCCAGAAAACTACAGGATATTTGGTCCTGATTTCCGGCGAACTCGACATGCAAACCCTGGAGCACATTGCTTATGAGATTGAAGTCAGGGGAAGCGGCAGTCCAAAGGCCGAACATGCCGGAGATCCGCTCATAGGTACGATTGACCTTGCAAGAGGGTAAGCTGTAAATGATTCTGTGCGAAGCTCGTTTCTCCTTTTCGGAGTAGCGGGCTCTGCTTTTTGCATTACCGTGCTATAATAAGATTCCCTCTTCCTCATTTTTTGAAAAAATTCTTTTTTTCTGTTAATGTTCAGACGTGAAACCGTAGTATATGAGTGATGGTGAAAAGAGGTGACAGCCGATGACAGACACGGAGATCATCAACCTGTTTTTTGAGCGCTCAGAACAGGCGATCGACGAGCTTGCCAAAAAGCACGGCAACGCGGTGACGAGAGTGGCGCGGAATATTCTCGGCAATGAGCAGGATACTGAGGAGTGCGTAAACGATACATACCTCGGGGTCTGGAATGCCATCCCGCCCCACAGGCCAAGCCCGTTGCGGACATTTGTCTGCAAGATCGCGCGCAACCTTGCGACAAAGAAGTATCATGCCAACACAGCTGGGATCAGAAACAGCCAGTATGATCTAGCGCTGGATGAACTGGAGGAAATCCTCGCAGACAGCAACAGCGTAGAGGAA
>JAFSLL010000148.1 GCA_017448455.1 Oscillospiraceae bacterium
AAATCCATCAGTTCGCAGACGCTGCCTGCTCCGACGGAAAGAGGAAGCAGAATCGAAATCAGCGGATGCGGATTGAAGCCTTCCGAATACTGCAGCTCATATCCGGCCCGGGAAAAGGCGCGCTGCATGGTGGTCATCAGATCCAGATGCGAAATCCAGACCGCACGTCCGGTCTTTTCGAAACGAAGCCTCAGTTTATCCATCGCATCTTCCCTCCGTCAGCAGTGCGGCCGCGCCGCAGGCGGAGCACTGTTTTCTGCAGTCGGGCGACAGCTCCGCGCGGTAAGCACGCTCCCGTTCCCGGAGCAGATGGGCCTTGCGGACACCGACATCAATATGATCCCAGGGGAGCACGGCATCAGTCGGAATCTCGCGGTTTGCATAGAATGCAGGATCAATCCCGCAGTCCGCAAACGCCTGCATCCATCGCTCAAAGGAAAAATAATCCGTCCAGGCATCCAGACGTCCGCCACGGCGGAACACCAGCTCAATCGCGTCCGCAACCCGTCTGTCTCCTTTTGAAAGCACGGCTTCGATGAGACTGGTTTCCGCGTCATGCCAGTTGTAAGTGACATTTTTGGCCGTGATCGCCCCGCGCAGGAGATTGACTCTGCGCATATACTCCTCGATCGGTACCTGCGCTTCCCACTGGAAAGGGCTGTGGGGTTTGGGAATGAAGCAGGATGTGGAAACCGTGATCCGGACTCCGCGGTTTTTGTTCTTCGCATTGACGCGCCAGCAATGCAGCACGGCATTGGCCATCTCCGCGATTCCGAGGATGTCTTCGTCCGTCTCGGTCGGAAGGTCGAGCATGTAATAGAGCTTGACATTGTTCCAGCCGCCCGCGAAGGCAATGCGGCAGGTGTTCAGGAGATCTTCCTCCGTCACGTTCTTATTGATGGCGTCGCGCAGACGCTGGCTGCCGCCTTCCACGGCAAAAGTCAGGCCGCTCTTGCGGACTTTCTGCAGACGCTGCATCAGTTCCATGGAAAAGTTGTCGGCGCGCAGGGATGGCAGTGAAAGCCCGATGCTGCGCTCCTCACAGTATTCCAGCAGGCCGTCACACAGCGCCGGCAGCTCCCGATAATCACTGGTCGAAAGGCTCAGAAGGGTCATCTCCTGATATCCGGTGTTCTTTAAAGCCTCAATGCCCTGCCGAATCAGGGTTTCTTTCTTTTTTGCGCGGATCGGCCGGTAGACATGTCCCGCCTGACAGAAGCGGCAGCCGCGTACACAGCCCCGGAAAAGCTCCAGGCTGACCCGGTCGTGAATCACTTCCGTTGAGGGAACGATCGGCTTTGTCGGGAACGGCGCAGCGTCAAAATTCGAGACAATGCGCTTGCGCACTTTTGCGGGAGCGCCCTCTCTGGGGGTGACAGAAGCAATATTGCCGTCTTCCAGATAGGTAACCTCATAAAGAGACGGAACATAAACGCCGCCGATCTGCGCTGCCTGCCGCAGAAACTCCTGTTTGCTCCACTTTTCCAGCTTTGCCTGCCGCAGGAGCGTCAGCAGCTCGTTGTTCATCTCCTCTCCTTCGCCAAGGACAAAGAGGTCTATAAAGGGTGCCATCGGCTCTGCATTGACGGCGGCAGTGCCTCCTGCCCAGACAAGAGGGAGCAGGTCCGGCCGGTCGGCGGAACGGAGCGGCAGACCGGCCATGTTGAGCATATCCAGAACAGTGGTATAAGCCATCTCATAACCGACGGAAAAAGCCAGCGAGTCAAAGCGGGACAGCGGGTCGCCGCTCTCAAGCGCATAGAGCGGAATACCGGCCTGCTTCATCTCCAGATACATATCCCCCCATGGCGCGAAAACCCGTTCACACCAGACAAATGGGAGGCTGTTCATGGTCTCATAGAGAATGCTCATGCCGAGATTGGACATGCCGATCTCATAGGTGTCGGGGAAGCAGAAGGCGAGGCGAATATCCACCGCGTCTCTGTCCTTCATGATCTGGTTGTACTCTCCGCCCGTATAACGCGCCGGCTTCTGTACGCGGGGCAGGATCCGTTCCAGTCGTTTATCCATTCTTCTCTCCATTTTCTTCCCGATCGTATTTTTCCAGGAAGCTGTGTGCTGCTCCATCCGTTTTGAACCCCGGGAAAGTATCCAGATGGACGGTATGAATACTGTTAAAGATATTCCGGTCAATCCCGGGGTTCTCTTCGCGCAGACTGCGGATCAGGAGTTTGATTTCCTGGCGCTTGCTGCTGCCCGCTTCCTCATCGGAGAGGTTTTCGGTGAAGCGGCAGGCACACTGGATAAAATGCAGACCGTTATAGCGAACCCAGGCGAGAATCGCGTCTTCATGGACACAGTAAAGCGGTCTGATCAGCGTCATGCCCTCAAAGTTGGTGCTGTGCAGCTTTGGAAGCATGGCCTGCAGCTGGGCGCCGTAAAACATCCCCATCAGGGTCGTCTCAATCACATCGCTCAGATGGTGACCGAGCGCTATTTTATTGCAGCCGAGCTCCTTCGCGTGGCTGTAAAGGAATCCTCTGCGCATTCTGGCACAGAGATAGCAGGGTGAGCCGCCGACAGCGGCGGTGACATCAAAAATGTCTGATTGAAAGACCGTAATCGGGATATTCAGCCGTCTGGCGTTTTCCTCCACCATTCTGCGGTTTTCTTCGTTATAGCCGGGATCCATCACCAGAAAGACCAGCTCAAACGGCACATCGCTGTGACGCTGGAGCATCTGCAGCAGTTTCGCATTCAGGAAAGAGTCCTTCCCGCCCGAAACACAGGCGGCAATGCGGTCGCCTTCCTGGATCATCTCATATTGTTTGACCGCATTGATAAAAGGACGCCAGATCGTCTTATGGAATTTCTTATTGATGCTCTGTTCAACCTGCTGATCAAAGCTCAGTTCTCTGCTCATGCGTTTCCCATTCCATTTCATATTGTTCAAATGCATGATACCATGCAGGCAGGAAAAGTGCAAACAGAAATCAGATGCAAGAATGGAGACGCCGTTTTGACGTCTCCGCACATTCTCTTCATCTTTTTTTCTGTTTGTGCCGGCTCTGCTTCCAGCGCCGGATGGATTCTTCCTCTGCAAGGAGCTCCCGATGCAGTCGGGCAGCGGTCCAACTGCGATTATGGTCCGTCACGACAGCCTTCAGGCGAACGCTCTGCCCGTTCTGCCGCAATGTGTCCAGAAGCGTGTGAAAATCCTCCTGAGAGAGAGCATGCATCAGCAGCATTTCATCCTCAAAGGAAGCCGCCTCTGATTCCGTCACGGAAACGCTTCCTTCCAGCAGTTCGCTGATCGTCATTCCCTGCCGCTCAGGCGGAATTTCTCTGCATAGCAGGCCAAGCCGCAGAGCTGTCAGGCGAATCGCCATCCGTTTTTCCGGATCATGAATATTGAAAAGCAGCAATTCCGCCATGATTCTCTCCTCCCATCAAGCAGTGCAGCCGCTCCTGCTTTGTCGCTGAACGTCAACTCCCGTCCGGTCAGCTCTGCGATCCGCCCGCCGCAAGCACGCCTGTCTCTTCTCTTTTCGTCTTTTCGTCCCAGATACACCAGGCCGTTACCGCCGTAATGACGATTACGCCTCCGACCAGCGCAAACGGGCCCGGTCTCTCCCCGTTGAAGATCATCACCCAGACCGGATTGAGAATCGGTTCCGCGGCACTCAGCAGCGCGCAGGCAAGGGGCGGGCAGGTCGTTGAAGCCTTCACCAGAAGAATGTAGGAAATACCAAGCTGGAAAATTCCCAATGCGAGAAGACTGGATATGGTCACCGCGTTCAAAACGGGTTTCGTCACGATCACTACCGGCAGCCCGACCAGGAAGGCAAAGGTCTGTCCGAGCAGAATCGCGCTGAAGCGCTCATGGAGCTCCAACTTGCCAACCGCAAGATACATGGCCGCCATCAGCATTCCTGACAGAATCGCCACCAGATTTCCCGCAATGGAAGACGGGCCCAGCTGGTCAAAAAAGAACAGTGTAATGCCGCCCAGCACCACAAGGACCACTGCGAGATCCCTTCTGCGAATCTTCTGATGAAACAGGATCATTGAAAACAGCAGAATAAAGACCGGATCCGTAAACTGCAGCACGATCGCGTTAGCGGCCGTGGTCAGCTTGTTCGCCATTGTAAAACAGATATAGACGCTGCCTGTAAAGAACCCGCCCAGCAGCGTTTTGCACGTGAAACAGAAACGGTAGCGGCAGACCGCCATGTACACGGCAATGGTCAGCCCTGCAATCAGGCTGCGAAGACTTGCGATGGCAAATCCATGCCAGGGCAGTACTTTCATAAGAATGCCGGCTGTGCTCCAAAGGACCGAACACAGGATCATCTGCAGGATACCGATCTGTTTCTTTTTCATTGAATCGCCTTCCTTAACGGAAATCAAGAGCATATATACCGCAATTCCTCTTTTCCGTCAAGCAGGAATCTGTGCAGCTCTCAGCTGCCCAGTTCCAGATAGCGCTTTTCAAGTCTTGCTGACTCTGTCCGGATATCATAACCGGCTTCCCGGACAAGCGTTACTCCTTCGGCTCTGTCGGTATTTTCGCTCATGGACAGGATCGCTTCAGCCCATGTCCCGGTTCCCTCTTCCAGAGAAACCCGGCAGGCATGCGGCATAATCAGGACCTCGTCCGTAACCCTGTCGGAGAAGACACATGGCAGGCCTGCCGCCTGCGCCTCGATCCCCGCGTTGCGGGCGGAAGAGAGGCCTCCATTTTCTTTATGAATGACCCGGATCCTCCAGTCCTGCCCGGCGAACGCGTCGCACATTGCCGGACAGCTGTCAGGAGAACCGTCATCCACCAGGATGATTTCCAGGTTCCGGTATGTCTGCGCGCGGATGCTGTCCACGCAGCGCGCAAGATACTTTTCAACTTTATAAACCGGAACGATCACGGAGATCAGCTGGCTGCTTACAGGATCCGACATTCTCTTATCCTCCTGTTGTAGTGAAAAAGCCGTTCATATTATTGTAACACATTCCACAACATGCCACAAGAAAATACTCTTCTGCGGGAGCTAACGGTATACTTCCACTTCCACAAACTGTCTGCCTTTTCGGGAGTTTCCGCCGAGTGCGCCAATTCTCCCTTTTCCATAACCGCGGAGCGAGATGACATCGCCTTCCCTGACCGTTTCGTCCGGTTTCAGACAGACGCTGTAGTTCAGGTTCACCATTCCCTCCGCGATCAGCTTTGCGCAGGAAGTGCGGGAAAGGTTGAACATCCCGGCAGCAACCGCGTCCAGCCGCATACTCATGACAGACAGATTTTTCCGTTTCATTTCTTTCTTTGGAGCCTGAACGGTATCCAGGGGGATCGCTTCCGCTTTGACACTGACTCTTCCGATTCTGTCGATCGTCAGAAGATGCGGGAGTATCCCGGGAAGGCAGAAAACCGTCGCCGTTTCCCCTTCAACCAGAATATCCCCCAGCCGGTCCCGCTCGATGCCGGAGGCCAGCAGAGCCCCGAGATAGTCGCGGTGACCGGGTTCGCCAAAAAACGCGCGGAAGGAAACCGCACAGATGACCTCCTCCGCCCGGTCGGGAAGAAACCCGTCCTCCTCCAGGTATTCTTCCGGCAGGAAAAAAGCGACAGAACGCTCGCTGTCGGGGTAACCGCCAAAGAAACGCATGCATGTTCCAGGAGCCGGATGCAGCTGTTTCTCAAGAAGCATCCGCTCCGCCGGTGTCAAGAAGGCCGAATTCGTTATCTGCCCCTTGCGCTCACTTCGCCGACAGAGATCTTCCGCCCGTTTCAGCACTTCCCGGTTATCTGTTTCGTTCATACCTGTCCCTCCGATGAACACTGCCTGTTCTGCCGCCTCAGCTGCTGTGCCTGTATTATACGGCAAAAAGAGAACTGACGCAACGGCGCGGGACCCTGCAAAAGCGGTTTTTCTTGCTCATTATCCACGACTGTGATACAATGTCATCCATCCACAGTGAAAAGCAACACAATGGAAATCACGCGAGAGGAGGAGCGCCGATGCGCGACTCGAAGAAGAAAGTATACCTCATCCTCATCATTGTGCTGTGCCTCGCCCTTGCGGTGTTTCTGATCTGGTACAGCGGCAGCCGTGCCGAGCCGGCGTCACCCGTGCAGGTAAGCCCGCGTCCTGCCCAGACATCCGCTGAGAGCGGGAAGTCAGGCCTGTTTCAGGTGGAGAGCAGCATCTCCGCAGAAGTCATTCAGGAGCAGCTGCAGGATGTGGGTTCTCTTATTACGGAAGAGTATTACTTCACGGAAGTGGTCAGTTATTCCAGCGTGAAAAAACTCTGGAAAATAGAACTCGGCATCACGGAATCCGCCTTTCTGGCGAGCTATGACGGTGTTGTCACGGCCGGAATCGATTTCACTGCCATTCAGGTTGAGAAAGACGAAGAGAAAAAACAGATCACCGTCACGATGCCTGAGGCGGAAGTTCTGAATGTTGACATCGATCCCGAATCCCTGCAGCTCTATTCTGAAAAAACGGGCTTTCACAACCCCATTTCCGTCGAGGACTATAATGCGTCGCTGGTTACGCTGGAAGAACAGGCCCGGGAAAAAGCCCTTGACCGCGGGCTGCTGGAACGCGCGAACACCAATGCCGAGCAGCTGGTCCGTCAGTTTATCGGCGGTCTGATCGACACTTCGGAATATACGGTCCGGTTTGCTGACAGCAAGTGACGGAGGGAGACATGGAACAGAATCTGAAAAAAATCCTGATTGTGGTTCTGCTGGTATGCATTGCCGTTCTCTCGGCAACCATTCTGGCGGACCATTTCTCAAAACCCGACACCTATTCGGACATCATCGCGTCGATTGACAGTAAAGTGGAAACCGTCATGAAGCTGACCGGCACTTCCACGGCGGCATCCGCCGGGCTCTCCGCCCTGCCGTCCGATACCGGCACGCCCATCGCGGGAAAGCTGGCAGACTTCGCGGAATACTTTCTTGTGATCCTCTGTGTCCTGTATACCGAGAAATACCTGCTCACCATCATCGGAACCATCACCTTCCGCTGGCTGGTACCGATCGGCTGTCTGCTTCTCATAATCAGCCTCTTCACGCATGCGAAGACCTTCCGCCGCATTGCCGTTAAGGTTTTTGCCGTTGCAGCGACACTGGTTCTCATCATCCCGCTCAGCATCCGTCTCTCTGACGCGATTTACATCACCTATCAGGATTCGATCGACTATACCATCGCGTCAGCCGAAGAACTTTCGGATGAATCACTCGCCCTGTCCGATGCCGGAGAGGACCGCAACGCGCTCTCCTCCATCCTGCAGGGACTTTCCCAGACGGCTGGCAACATCATAGACAAGGGAGTTGACATCGTTAACCGCTATGTTGAAACCCTCGCTGTACTGATCGTAACCTCCTGCATCATTCCGCTGCTGGTCATTGTCTTCTTTGTCTGGCTGCTGAAAGTCATTACCGGAGTGGATCTCAAGGAGCTCTTCCCGCAGAGAAAAGCTTCCCGCCATCCTTCCGTCCCGGATACCTGAAACGCAGGCTGACAGGCAGTCTGTGAATACCCTGTCGGCATAGACAAAGAAACGACGCCCTATCGAATAACATGATGGAGAAGCTGAAATGAAAAAGAGACTGATTGCCCTGCTGCTGACCATGCTGATCCTCTGCGCGCCCCTGACCGCTTTCGCGGAAAACGCGGACGAGACCGGCGGAACCATTGAACCCGCGGAACCCGCCTTGCCCGCCGGAACCACTCTGATTGACGAAGAAGCCCTCAACAGCTGGATGGACGGCTATATTGCCGAACACGGCCTGAACGGCAGCCGGCAGGATTTCTCCGTTGGCTTTTGCTACACTGCCACCGGCGACTGCTGGTTTTATAACGCCGATACCTGGATGTACTCCGCAAGTCTTTACAAGGTCCCCGTTTCCATGCTGATTGCGGAGAAAGTCGCCGCCGGTGAGCTGACACAGGAAAGCATCATCATGGGGACCACGGTGGAATACCTGGAATCCACCGCGCTCGTTTATTCCAACAACACCAGCGGGCATAACATGGTAGACTATCTCGGCGGGACCTACCTGGGCAAGTGCAGTGACATGACCATTCCGTATACAGATCTGTCGGAAGAGTATTTTGATCAGAACTTCTATGATCTGAGCTATTATACGGCGCGCTATATGACCCAGGTCATGAAAACGCTGTATGACAATCCGGAGCGCTTTCCGCATGTCATGGAGTTTCTGCTCCAGGCTCTCCCGGACAACTACTACAACATCAAACTGGGCGACCGTTACGAGATCGCCCAGAAGTACGGTTCCTACGAAGAGCCGAACGGGAACAAGAACAATCACTGCGCTGCGGTCATTTATACACCAACGCCTATCATCGTCACGGTTATGACCCGTAACGCCGATTACTTTGAAACGCGGATTGCCGAAGTAGGCTCCTACCTTGCGGATTACTCCCTCACGCTGGATGCCAGGGCAGAACAGCTGCGCATTGAGGAAGAGGAACGGCTCGCCGCGGAAGCAGCCGCCGCCCAGGCAGCCGCAGAAGCGGCGGTGAGTGCCGGCAATCAATCGCCCGACCCCCCTGCTTCGGGAACAGGCGGATCCGGCATGAGCAGTGCGCAGGGCACGGAGGCACAGGCGCGCTCCTCAAAGCTTCCGATGATTCTGCTGGGACTCGCCGGACTCATCTTCATCCTGATCCTGGTCCTGCTTGTGATCGACCGGAGAAACACCCCCGGGGGAACGGGCAGAGTTGCTTCCCCCGCTGCCAGAACCGCAGTGAGGGAAAGGGAGCAGAGCAGAGCGTCCGAGAGTCCGGCACGGAAACCCAAAACAGAAAAGCGGGCAGACACACCAACTGCAGAGAAAAAGGAATACCGACCAAGGCACTGATCTTCACACCGCAGACGGAAACCAGGCTAATAAAAGAATCTGAGAGAAAGGGCGAATCCATTATGACATTCAAAATGATCCACGAAAACTATAATGTCGCGGACCTGGAAAAATCCATGGCTTTCTACGAGAAGGCACTCGGTCTGCATGAAGCACGCCGGAAAACGGGTGACGGTTTCATCATCGTTTACATGAGCAACGATCAGGCGGATTTTGAACTGGAGCTGACCTGGCTTGCCGATCACCCACAGAAGTACGACATCGGTGAAGAGGAGTTCCATCTCGCTTTCCGCACGGACGACTTTGAGGCGGCGCATGCCCTGCACGAAGAAATGGGCTGCATCTGTATGGAAAATCCGTCCATGGGAATTTACTTCATCATGGATCCGGACGGATACTGGCTGGAGATTCTCCCGACACGCTCATAATCATTTTCCTGACCGGCCCCGGATCTATTATCTAACCATAAAAAAGTCACAGGCGTGACAGCGGTTCGCTGTATTCCTGTGACTTTTTTCTGTGTGGGGGAATCAGAATCCCAGCGCGTCGTTGACAAGGATGACGTGGATTCTGTCCTGATGTCTCGAAAAGCGCGTGACGAGAAACTGGCAGCAGATGGTATCCGGTGACTTGCAGTTGAAACATGCGCCGGTTTTGGCGCACGGGGTTGACAGGCCGAAGCGCTGCGCGTTGGTCGTAGCAGCCACATTTCTCGCCCGCTTCATGGCCCCGTCCACATCGCTGCAAACCTTGTTCATCCCGACGATCATCACCAGCTTTTTCGGTCCGAAGGCAATGGCGGAAACCCGGTTTGAATTGCCGTCGATGTTTACCAGGACGCCATCCTGGGTAATCGCGTTGCAGCTTGCGAGGAAAACATCCGCGTCATACGCCAGAAGCGCGGCCGCCCGTTTGTCGGCGTACTCATCCCGGTCGACAAAGGTATAATTGCCTTTTTTCAGGGCATCCACCAGACCGATCTCATGGACGCTGACGCCGCCTCCCATCGTAACCGTGCTTCCTTCCGGAATCAGCGACAGCGCGATTTTCAGGGCTTCTTCTCTGGTCTCAGCGTAATAACCGGTCATGTTTCTGGACTGCAGACCCTTGATCACGGTCTGGGCCAGAAGGCTGTTTCTCTTCTGCACGTTTTGGTTCATTCTGTTTTCTCCTTTCCGAGTGATGATGGCTATGTTGAAACCTGACTGTTTCGCTTTTCCGTGTATTCTTGTCTTTTATCTTTGTACTGTGGTATAATTTCCAGCGGTAAAACTCTCATTCAGGAGGTAAAATCATGCTGCCCGGTGATCCTGTTATTCTCCTCAGCACCATCAACACGAAACTGCGTGACGAATACGCCTCTCTCGCAGAGCTTTGCGCAGCTCTGGACGTGGATGAAGCCGATCTCATCGAAAAGCTGCGCGGCATCGGCTATGTGTACGATGAAAATCTGAACCGCTTCCGATAACCCGGCAGGAGGCTTATTCCCTTTCCCGCAGCAGACGCCGCACTTCCATCAGGGAGAAGCCAAGGATGTTCTCTCCCTGCCACAGGGAGGCATCCAGCCGGGCTTCATCCTGCAGGCTGACACCGCAGGTCCAGACTCTGTTTCTTTCCGAGCAGGCAACCAGCCATGCGTCCCCTGTTCCCAGTAACTTCTCTTTCAAATCCGTATTCTGCGTGTATTGCGCCATCAGTCCGCGAAGCGCCACTGTCTGGCGCATTCCGTTCCATACATGGCTGTTGTAACGGAAGGTTGCACGTCCGAGTTCTTTTTGTTTTGCCGGGCTGTCTGCCGCCAGAATCGCTCGGGCGGATGCCATATCTCCGTGAATCAGAGACTTCTGATATTTGATGAACTGTTCCTGATTGGCATAAGAGATCGCGTCGAGTTCAAACGGTGCGGGATACCAGGTAGAAAAAAAGCCGTTCGGTTCATCCGTTCGATGGAAGAAAACCGCGTTCACTTCGGTATTTCCCCAGATCAGCTTCTCTGTTCCTTTTTCATTGAAAGCACTCATTTCCCTGTTCCTCCCGTGTCTTGATTATCCTGTTGTTATCATACCACAATCCCTCTTCAGGATACAACTCCCTCTGTCTTCTCATTTTTCATTTTTTGAATCACAATTTCCATCCCGAAAGGCTGGTTAATGATTTATGAAACTGGTTCATCTGTCTGACCTGCATCTCGGCAAACGCCTCAATGAGTTCAGTCTGCTGGAAGATCAAAAGGAGATTCTCTCGCAAATTCTTCAGATCATTGACGCGGAAAAGCCGGATGCCGTAATGATCGCCGGTGACATTTATGACAAATCCGTTCCCGCCACCGAAGCCGTTACGCTCTTTGACAGCTTTCTTTGTCAGCTCGCTGAGCGAAAACAGCCGGTCTTTATTATCAGCGGGAATCACGACTCTCCCGAGCGGATTGCTTTTGCTTCCCGCCTGATTGCCGCAAGCGGGATTCATCTCTCCCCTGTTTATAACGGGACTGTCCATCCTGTCACGCTGGAAGACGCCTTTGGCCCGGTTGACTTCTATCTGCTTCCCTTTCTGAAGCCTGCACATGTCCGCCGTTTCTATCCGGAGCAGGAGATCAGCACCTATACCGACGCTGTTCAAACTGCAATTGCGAACATGCCGCTGGATCGGAACAGGAGAAACATTCTGATCACACATCAGTTTGTGACCGGTGCGGAGCGGTCCGAGTCCGAAGAACTCTCTGTGGGAGGTTCTGACAATGTCGATGCCTCCGTTTTTGAGGCCTTTGATTATGTCGCGCTCGGTCATCTTCACTCCCCGCAAAACGTCGGCTCTGAACGGATTCGCTACTGCGGAACCCCGCTCAAATACTCCTTCTCGGAAGCAGCGCAGGAAAAATCCGTTACCGTGGTCCGGCTGGAGGAAAAAGGACATCTGACGCTGAGAACCGTGCCTCTTGTCCCGACGCGGGATCTCCGCGAAATCCGAGGCAGCTACCTGGAACTGACCGCGCGGGACTATTATGCCGGAGCCGACAGGGAGGATTATCTGCATATCACGCTGACAGATGAGGAGGAAACCCCCGACGTCATCGGAAAACTGCGGCTGATCTATCCCAATCTGATGAGACTGGACTACGACAACACCCGCACCCGCCATACGGTTTCTCTGGATGGCGCAGAAGATGCCGAGAAAAAATCCCCTTACACGCTCTTTGAGGAACTGTACACGCTGCAGAACGGGAAACCTCTCAGCGATGTGCAGCAGGCTTTCTGTAAGGAACTGATCGAACAGATCTGGGAGGGAAGCACATGAGACCGCTGTCTTTGGAAATATCCGCCTTCGGGCCCTATGCCGGACATACTGCCGTTGATTTTCAGGCACTTGGAGACCACGGTCTGTACCTGATCACCGGGGATACCGGCGCCGGAAAAACAACCCTGTTTGATGCCATCACTTTCGCGCTCTTCGGCGAAGCCAGCGGCGACAGCCGGAGTGTTTCCATGCTGCGATCCAAATATGCCGATCCGGAAACAAAAACCGAAGTCAGCCTGACTTTCCTTTACGCCGGGAAGGTATATACCGTCACCCGAAATCCGGAATATGAGCGTCCTGTAAAGCGCGGCAGCGGAAGCACCCGAGAAACGGCAAACGCGACCCTCCAATATCCGGACGGCCGCGTCATCACCAAACAGCGTGACGTCAATTCCGCCATACGGGACATTCTGGGGCTCGACAGGAACCAGTTTTCCCAGATTGCCATGATTGCCCAGGGGGATTTCCGCAAGCTGCTGCTTGCCGGGACCCGCGACCGCCAGGCCATCTTCCGTGAAATATTCCAAACAAAGGTTTACCAGACATTTCAGGACCGGCTCCGTGAAGAAGCCTCCGGGCTGAACAGGCGCTGTGAAGACGAGCGGCGAAGTATCCGTCAGTATCTGACCGGCGCTTCCTGTGATGAAAACGACCTGTATGCCGGCTCTCTGAAAAGAGCAAAGAACGGAGAAATGCCGCTGGAGGAGATTATGGATCTTCTTCGCCGTCTGATTGCACAGGATGAGACAGCTCTGTACACTTCGGAACAGAATGCAGAAAAAACAGAACTCGCTCTGGAAAGTGTCACACAGCAGCTCCGACGTCTTGAAGAAAGAGAACGGGTCATACAGGCGGCGGCAACGGCGCAAAATCAGCTGAAGACAGCTGCTGCCGGCCGGGAGGAAGCAGAAACCGCCCTGAAGGCAGTGGAGGCTTTGCAGCCTGAAATGAACAGCCTTGCCTCGAAAGCCGAAAAACTGAAGCTGCAGTTACCGGACTATGCCAGACGGGACTCGCTCCGTTTCGAAGCCGCAGAGAACGAAACCCGGCTCGCGCAGAACACAGAGGCGCAGGACGCCGCGCAGGCCCTGCACGCACAGATTGCACAGCGGCTGAATACGCTTCGTGCCCTGAGCAGAAGTTTTGAAAGCGCCGCCGCAGAGAAGGAACGCCTGAACGGCGAACTGAAAATTCTTCACGCCGAAGAACAGAGGCTCCGGGAACTGCTGAAAGAGCTGCAGGACTATGTAAACAGCCTGCGCAACCGGCAAGGCCTGCAGGAAGAAGCCGACAGGCGGAAAAAGGGTCTGGCGGAAGCTCTGATCGAAGCCGACAGAGCAGACACCATGCAGGATCGCATTACCCGACTGGAAGCCGAACTGCCGCGGTATGACGAACTGGAAGAAAAACAGGCAGCGCTGCAGCAGCTGAACAGGGATCTGCAGGAGCTGTCTGCCACAGCAGCGCAGGCAGAGCATCAGCTTGGCAAAAGACAGGAAATTCTGAGCAGCTGCCGCGAAGAGCACCGACTGCTTGCGAACATCGGAGAGAAGAAGAATTCCCTTCTGAAGCAGCAGGAACAGGCTCAGAGAAAGGTGGAAGATCTCCTCGGTCTGCAAGACCGGATTGCTGCCTTCCGGAAGACGGAACGCTCGCTGAATGACGCCCGGACTGTTTACCGCAAAAGCTATGACCGATACCAGAAGTGCGACGCACATTATCAGCAGCTCCACCAGGCCTTTCTGGACGGGCAGGCAGGAATTCTGGCCTCCCGTCTGACGGAAGGGACCCCATGCCCGGTCTGCGGTTCCATCCATCATCCGCAGCCTGCCCTTCTTTCCACGGACGCACCAAGCGAACAGGAGCTGAAAATGGCGCAGGCCAAAACCGAAGAGGCAAGAGCCTCTGCCGAAGAAGAAAGCCGCCGAGCTTCTGCCCTGCAGGAATCGGTCCGTGTTCAGCTCCGGGAAATCGAAACCCTGAGCGCCAAACTGACAGGCTGCACTTCTCTTTCTGACACGGAAACAGAACTCTCCACGCATTTTACCGAGATTCGGGAAGAACAGGCGGATCTGCACCGGCAGCTGCAGATGGCAGAGGAAAAAGAAAAGCGCTTTAAAGAACTCGAAACGCTTCTTCCGCAGGAGGAGAATCGTATCGGGCAGCAAACCGCCGAATTACAGGAGCTTCGACAAAAAGCCGCTATGCTGCAAAGCCGAATGGAAACGCTCTCCGCGGAGGCTGCCCGTATCCAACTCCCCTATAACAGCCGCAGGGAGGCGGAAGCGGAAATCCGAACGCTTCAGGGGCAGAGAGATCGACTCCTCCGGCAAAAAGAAACCGCCGAAGAAGCCTCCCGGCAGGCAAATGATCTGCTGCAGAATCATGAAGGAAAGCTCCGGCAGCAGAAGGAACACCTGTCAAACGCAGCAGACCTTACGGATCCGGGGCTGGCCGTCCGCAAAACCGGGCAGCAGCTCCAGCAGGTACAGACTGAGCTGCAGAAACAGCTGTCCGCGATGAAACAGACGGAATTCGGGATTCTTCAAAAACAGCAGGCAGATTCCGAGATCTCAGCTGCCGAAACCGCGCTTTCAGAACTTGACGGGCAGATTCTGGAACGGGCAAAACAGCTCTCCTCTCTGCAGGCTGCGCTTCTGGCAGAACAGGATCAGCTCGACGTTCTGGATAAAAAGCTTCTCTTTGAGAGCACGGAAGAAGCTCAGCGGCGCCAGACCGCCGCGGAGGAGACTCTGGCATCTCATCGGGAAAGGCACCTCAAAGCGCAGGAAGATCTGCGTCAGCGAAAAGAGACCTACGATCTGCTGCAGGGTCAGCTCCATCAATTACAGGAGCAGCTGCTGCAGTTCGGAGAGCTTCCTGACAGAACGCTGCTTCTTGCTCAGGAGCAGACCCTGAACGCGCAGCGCAGCACCGAACGCGACCGACAGAAGCTGTATCATGTGCGGCTGGACCGCAACCGTTCCGTGGAAGATAACATCCGGAAGAGTTCCGGAATCCTGGCGGAGCTGGAGGAGAGAAGCAGTTGGGTCAAGGCGCTGTCTGACACGGCAAACGGCACCCTTTCCGGGAAAGAGAAGATCATGCTCGAAACCTATGTTCAGATGAGCTTTTTTGACCGGATTGTCAAGCGCGCAAATCTGCGTTTTCTGGTGATGTCTGACAATCAGTATGAACTCAGGCGAAGAGCCTCCGCAGACAGCTTCCGTTCTCAGAGCGGACTGGAGCTGGATGTGGTCGACCATTACAACGGCAGTATTCGGAATGTCGAATCCCTCTCCGGCGGTGAATCCTTTATGGCCTCGCTTTCACTTGCGCTCGGGCTTTCGGATGAGATTCAGTCCTCTGCCGGCGGGATCCGTCTCGACACCATGTTTGTCGATGAAGGCTTCGGCTCTTTGGACGAGAATGCCCTCCGGCAGGCGGTAAAAGCACTCTCCGGTCTTGCGGAGAGCAACAAACTGGTCGGAATCATCTCACACGTCGACGCGCTGAAAGAGCGGATTGACCGTCAGATCGTTGTTACGAAAGGAAAAACAGGTGGCAGCAAAGTCGCTGTCGTCGTTTAACCGGTCCCCGCGGCCTCATTAAGCAAAAATGCCCGGACCAGGCAGTCATGTTCCTGATCCGGGCAGATTCTGTTTTACTGCAGGCGAAACTCCGCAAAGTCGAGTTTGCCCTTTCCTTCAAAGCAAAAATAGAGAGCGTAGACGCCGGGTTTCAGAGAGGCGTCTGTGCGGAACTTGGTCCAGCTTTTCGCCGGCGTGACTTCAATTTCCGCAAAAGGTTTCCCGTTCGGCTCCGTCTTGACATACAGGGTTCCCTTTGCCGTCCCTCTGACTCTCACAGAGATCATGCTGAGCTTTTGAATGTCGAAGTACTTGTACCCGGCCACCATGCCGCTCTTTCCGTTGGCAATATGCTGCAGCGGCGGATGGCCGTTTTCCTCCGGTGAAAAATCCTTCGCGTTCTGCGTGATGTAGGGGTGTCTGGTACCCATTGTCAGCGGATTGGAAATCGTCGGTGTATACTTTCCATACAGCGCGCAGCAGATCGACGCGGGATAGGTCCCGCTCCCGCGAAGCGGCCCACCATTTAAGCCACAGGAAGTGACTTCCACCTGTGGGATGCTGCCATCCGGAAGGATCTGAACCTTCTCGGCACAGCCCTGTCTGGAGAACATGCTTCGATTGGTCTGGCGGTGGTAGAAGATATAATACTCGCCGTTAATGCACTCCAGGCCGCCATGGTTGTTGCCGTAGCAGTTGATCGGTTTTTTGTTCCCGTTGAGAAACACATCGCAGTGGGAAACCAGTGTGCCGCCAAAGCGATAGCCCTCATCCGGCCGATCGCTGACCGCGTAGCAGAGTTCATGAAGGTTGACCGAAGAATAGACAAAATAATACTTTCCCTGAATTTTACGGATGGAACTTGCCTCAAAAAACTCATGGCCTTCAAAGCCGGTCTTCTTTGACTCTCCCAAAATGGGCATCAGCTTCTTCGGTTCGGTCTTCAGGGTGAGCATATCATCCCGCAGCGTCATCACAACCGAAGCCTTTGGCTGTCTTCCGATCTCCCTTCTTGTACGGGGACCGTTGCCGGAATACAGATAAATCTCCCCGTCGTCATCGATGAAAATCCCCGGGTCAAAGGCAATCGTATCGCCCGGCCGTTCCCCGAGAATTCCGCCATGCACATCGTGAACGATCCCGTAGTACTCATATTTCCCTGCAGGTGTATCGCAGACCGCCACCCCAATGGAGCGGATGGAATCATCCGGGCAATAATACAGATAGTAACGGCCGTCTTTGCCTTTCACCACATCCGGCGCCCAGAGCTGATGCTTTCCGTCTGCCATGCGCGGATCCTGTCTTCTGCCGTAAATCACGCCTTCATAACGCCAGCTCCGCAGATCCGTTACGGAAGCGGAATAGCAGACGTAGTCATTCATGCAGAACTTCTTCCCGTTAAAGCGGTCATGGCTGCCGTAAATGTACACCCGGTCGCCAAACACATGCGGTTCTCCATCCGGGATATATTCAAAGAGCGGCAGATAGGGATTATATGCCTGTCTCATACTGTCTCCTCCCTGTACTTCATCTGTTCCGGTGTCCAGTCCTTCAGAACGGCGCACATTTCTGCGGCAATCGCCTTCGCGCCCGCGAGATCATGATCCAGATAATTGCCGCACTCCCAACGCTTGCTTCCGGGGATCTCCCCTTCAAAAGAAGCAATAAACGCGAAGCTCTCCTGCACCAGCCGAATCGCGTTCTCTGCCGAGACGCTGTCACGGAGCAGCAGATAAAAGCCGGTGCGGCAGCCCATCGGTCCGACATAGAGAACTTCATCCGTGAAGGCGGAGTTGCGCGCATAGGTAGCGAAGAGATGTTCGAACGTATGCGCCGCCCCGGTGGACAGATAGTCGCCGCAGTTCGGCTTCTTCATACGGATATCATAGGTAATCACATCTCCGTCGATCCGGGAAACATACATTCCCTTTTCCAGAATATCGTGATTGACGGTGAAACTCGCAATGGTCTTCATCAGATCCCTCCCGATTATTTTCTGATTCTATTATAGTCGATTCCCCAAAAAGCGCAAGAGCGCTTTTCCCTCTTCACCCAAACACCGGCCGGTTTACGCCCCCTGCCGACAAACAGGTTGCCGATGTATGCTTTCCTTTTTCTCCGGACGGAGGGCTCATTCATGGCAGTATACGCTTACCAGCCGGATGGAAGACGGGAACATTCATCACCTGAACTCCGGAGAAGTCAGCATTCGACAGACGTAAAAAAATAATTATGAAATATTCAGAAGAAATTAAGACATTTTTTTGAAACCTTGTGTTACAATAATGTTCACCAAGGATCAAGGGGCAACTTATCATGAAACGATTCCGGAAGACTTTTTGTTTTCTCTGCTGTCTGGCGATGCTGATTGGTTTCAGCACGGTCAGGGCGTACGCGTCCGATACTGTCATTATCGTTCCCTCTTCTGAGCCTGTCATCATCATTGAGGACGGCAGCGCTGCCGAGGACGCGGAAGCGCCGCTGCGCGTTTATGAGGCTCAGCCGGGCTGGTCACAGAACACGCTGGCATCTGACAGTCTGGGCAGTATCATATCCGGCTCCGAAGCCGCAGAGGCCCCCGTCTTCGGCAGCAGCATCCGTCGATGTGAAATATCCTCTGTAGTCTTTACCAATTCCGTCAGGGACATGCCGGATGACGCCTGGGATGTTTCTGCCACCTACGATCGCTCTGTCATGGCCTGGGCAACGCCGGACGGCAACAGGCTGTATGAACTGACAATTGCCGCGGAAGGCGGTGTCAAGGCGCCGCAGGACTGCAGCGATCTGTTTTTCGGCTACACGAAGCTGCGGAGCATCCGTTTTGGAGATGCATTCCACACGGACGATGTAACCAACATGGACCATATGTTCAGCTACTGTCTCAGTCTGGACAGACTGAATCTGAGCAGCTTCAACACTTCAAAAGTCACCAACATGAGCTATATGTTTGCCGGCTGCGGAACCTCCTCCCTGGATGTCAGCAGTTTTCAGACATCGCAGGTTCGCGATATGAGCCTGATGTTCGCGGTGAGCGGACTGCTTTCCCTTGATCTGAGCAGCTTTGATACCGCAAACGTGACAAGCATGTACGGCATGTTCGACAGCTGTAACAAGCTGGCTGAACTGAATGTCAGCAGCTTCAACACTGCAAATGTGACCGATATGAGCTGGATGTTCAATGGCTGTACTGCTCTCCGGGATCTGGACCTGAGCAGCTTCAACACCGCGAAGGTCACTTCCTACAACAATTTCATGCCGGATGAGCTGAACCCGAACTGGCGCAGCCTGTTTGAATAGGGCTTGAACTTCCAAACAATGAGCGGGAAGCACTGAATAAAGCCCGTTCTGCCATGCCACCACAAGTACCAGTCGGTGTACGGCATTTCAACCGTATAAGCACAGAGCCTTGCACAGGCCGGATGCTGCAGCATCCGGCCTGTGCCAATCTTTTTCCGGGTCTCGCCATCTGTATATCTGCAGGATTTGCCAAATGCCAGGATTCATCTGATCCAAAGCCCATTCTCCATTACGCTGCTTTTGAGGGAACTTTTAACGGGATCCGTCATGCGCTTGTCATGGACGTCTCCTCTCAGCATATTCATCAGCAATTCCCCATTCCGAGACAACTGGATACAGGCACACGATGCATCCGGGCTGCACCAAAACAGTCTGGGTGCACCACGTTTAAGTGCATACCTGCAAACGATTGTGCAAACAGGAGGCAGTAGAGCGCCTCTTTTTGGGGCGCTCCCGCTCACATCTGCTTGCCGATATTACAGTAATTCAGTGTATCGGCAACTGCATCGACGTCAGGATCGGCCAGAGCTTCATCACTTTGAATGTGCATTTCGAAGAAGGAATCTTCAAGATATACATACAGAAACGCCTCATTGCCTTTCTGCATGATTGTCAGTTCCGTGCCATCCGGGGCAGTATGTGTCCTGGTCTGGAAGCTCTCCGGATCCGTGATTCGAGATACAACCTCTCGTCCGCTGGAAAGAGTTGCGTACATGGAGTTATAGCCGTAGCAGTGCACACGCCGTCCGTCGGCAAGTTCCTGATAGAAGCTGACGCAGAATGTTCCTTCGTCAAAGTAATATACCTTGTCAAAGCCCCAGGGAATTTCCCGGAAAAGATCTCCGCTGCAGCCCACCGCAGAAACACGATCGCAGAGTTCACGGTCTGTGAGAAAACGAGGATCACTGGTGTCGGTGCGAAGGTCGGTCCCGTATTGCGCGTTCCACTCTGCGTCCATTTTTTCTGTCGTCTCCTTGCTCCATAAGAGCGTCTGCTTCCGACGAAGACGCAGACCGTACTTTGCGGCGATTTCCTCCAGCTTTTTCGCTTCCAGTTCATTGTGGATATCGTAGTTGAAGTCATAGTCGCCGTAGGAGAGGTTTGCATATTCCATCCATCTCTCTCTTTCTGCCATTTCTTCTGCAGTTACGGTTCGAACTTCAATGGGCGAGGCAGCAGAGAAGTCCGGCTCACCGGTTTCCTGATCATAAATCAGAGCAAAAGCATCTTCATCATAGTACGAAACCGTGCAGGAGCCATCCTCATTGTCCTCGTAGTTGACAATGGTCGAGCCCTCAGGCGGAGTGAAAACCTGTGGCATATGTGGAATGTCGGGACTTGTTTCACGCCAGTTCCGCCACTCAGCCCAGGCAGCACGGGCGTTTTCAACCTTTACATTTACTTTGCTTTCCATTTCCTCGGGTACGGACTGGGGCTGCGTGATGGAGACAAGTACTTCGCCGGTTTCTGTCTCAGTCTCCGGGATTACAATCGCCTTTGAACCGAAGAAATCCAACGCATAAGCACCGACAGTCAAGAGACTGACCAGTACAGCTGCAAGAAGGGTAATGTGGATTGTTCTTCTTATGTTTTTGTTGCGCTTATTTATGAAATAGTTTTTTTCGGCCATGACTACATCCTCCTCATGAATGCCGTTCATAGCGCGAAGAAGTGTCAGCGAGTTTAGCATAGTTCTTCCTCCTGTAAATAGGCACGCAGTTTTCTGCGGGTTCGAAACAGGCTGCTTTTGACCTTACCCTTACTGAACTGCAGCTTTTCCGCGATTTTATCAATGGGTATAACATGCCAGTATCGCAGAACGAAGATCATTTTCTCCGTTTGTGGCAGTTCTGAAACAAAGCTTCCGATTGCTTTTTTCAGTTCTTTTTCTTCCAGAATGTGCTCCGGATTGATTCCGCCGGGGATGCACTCTTCCAGTTCGTCCAGAGCGAGGACCGCTTCGCCTCCACCGCGCTTGAGTCTGTTTTTTGTTTTGATACAATCAATGGCAATACTTCTGGTGATACGCCCAAGGAATGTCGATAAGATCGCAGGTCGATGATCAGGCATCAGATTCCAGGCACGGAACCACGTGTCGTTGACACATTCTTCAGCATCCTCATCTATGCCACAGATATTATAGGCAATGGTATGGCAGTATCTCCCATACTTCTGATTTGTTTCCGATATGGCCAGGTCGGAACGCTGCCAGTACAGATCAACTATCATCTCATCTTCCATACTGAACCTCCTTTTGTTTTAAGAGCTCTCACCCCTAAATACGACAAAACTAAAAATGGGTTTCAAGTAATAAATAACCTTACGTATCATATTCCCTGTTCGATACATGTTCAAGCGAAACCCCATAGGAAAAGTCCTGCAGGACCATCTTGATCCGGCAGGGGCGCTTGATTCTATTCCGTTTTCAACCTCCATCCCGCAGGTCAGCCGGAATATGATTTGATGCTTACTGTACTGGACAATTTTACGCATAATATTTTCTGTCTGTATACGCAATCGTTGGTGCATACAGACACGTGATTATACATACAAGCAAAAAGAAGAGCCTGTCGCTCCGATCAGAGAGTGACAGGCTGTGAGAAGAATTGATCTGTTGTGTTTATGCGTTCGCTGTATTTATTCTGCGGCGCTGCCGCTGTTCTCTCCGTTTGGATCGTACTCCAGAATGTCGCCCGGCTGGCAGTCCAGCACCTCACAGATTGCCTCCAGCGTGGAAAAGCGAATGGCGCTGATCTTGCCGGTCTTCATTTTGGACAGATTCACGTTGGACACGCCGACCTTCTCGGACAGATCTTTCAGGCTGATTTTTCGGTCCGCCATCACGCGGTCAAGTCGTAAAATGATCTTACCCATGATGCCACCTTACAGCGTTTCGTCTGATTCCCGCTGCAGTTCTTCTCCATAGCGGAAGACAAAGGAGAGAAAGAAAAGAACCACTGCCACCACCACAAACCATAACCGGATGGTTATGTTGAAGGAAATACCCTCAATCGATGGGTGATTGATCAGAGCCGGAATGTTATATGCCCTGATTCCAAAGACACGGCCAACTGCACTGCCGACCTCAGCGATTCCGCCGCCGATGAGTACCAGAAGCGCGAGCTCACGGATCCGGTTTCCGGTGCCTTTCTCAAAAGGCCGGCCCTCCTTCATGGGGGAGAGGATCTCCCGCACTTTTCTCAGGCACAGCCAGGTAACAGCCAAGGCTACGATGCCGGATAGGAGGGCAATGATCATACTTGTCCGGAAACCTGACAAATTGAGATACTGCCTCATATCCCCGGAAAGTCTGAGTGTTACTTCCCCAACCGTGAGGTGAGGTTCGTCTACTACCATTTTCTCACCGAAAATTGCGATAAGCGGGATGAACACTGCGCTGACGATGACGCATGCTGCCAGGAAGCCCTGGAGAATCTTGAGGATCCGGTCGATCACATTGGATGTCTTAATAAATTTTTCGCTGTTCACAGCAAGAGCTCCTTTCATTTTTTCATTAAAAAATTAACGTTTATCATTAATCGCAAACATAAGATACCACGGGAGTTTATGCTTGTCAAGTATTTTTTAATGTTTATCATACATTTTTCGCTGAGCTTGCAGGCAAAAAATGAGCGCCTCTTCCCTTTAAAGAAGAGACGCTCGAATCCGGGTAACCAGGCTGTAAATTGCCGATTGGAACAGTGTTTATCCTGCAGCAAGATCAGCGAGAATGAAGTTAACCATGTCCTCATAGCTGTCCACATAAAGACCAGTTTCAGCCACATCAATGCTTTGACCGATCTGTTCCAGAACAGAAAAATCATAGTAGATCTAATTCACCAGATATCAGGACCAGATATCCTGTCTCTTTATGAAAGAGCATTATATTTCTCCCTTCCGAGGAAAATGGATACAGACACACGATGCACCCAGGCTGCACCCAGGTATAAGACGAGCGCCTCTTCCGAAAAAGGAAGAAGCGCTCAACTGCAAACTCTTATGGAATAAATTATTATTATGGAGGATTTATTTTGGTTATCGAGTCTCGATTCGGATATCGCCTGTATTGGTACTGATTTCGCATCTTCCTCCGGTGGTGCTTTTGGGCACATCAACTTTTCCGGTGTCTGTCTCCGTAATGAACATTTTCTCCGTGAGAAGGGTCCCCGTGACATCGCCCGTGTCAGTTCGTACGTAGATGGATGCCGCATCACTTTCCAAGAATTCCACATTGCCGGTATCCCTTGTGATAGAGAGTGTTTCATCGGCCACAACATGATCCAGAGTGAGGTCTCCGGTGGTTCCTTCTGATGTAAGGTTCCGGCAAGTGACATTCTGCAGCTTCGCGAGTCCAGTGTCTACTTGGATGTGCACATCTCCAACGCAATTCACAGACTGTGCGCTGATCCCTCCGGTTGTTGTCTTAAGTTCAATTTCTCCTGCTTTGACAGCCGATATAGATAGATCTCCTGACGAAAGCGCGATCTCTATGCCGTCATTTGAGGATGCCAGGCAAGCCACATCCGAAGTATCCCCGTTGATTGTGATGCTGTCAAATGCAAAATCCGCAGGAATATCGACATCTCCCGTATCGGTCTCTATGCGCAGATCGGAATAAGTACTTTCAGGCAGATAGACAGTGATCTCCGGGCTTAAGGTAGAGACACCGAAATGATGGGAAAGCTTACGATCCTCCGCGGGCTTGGTGATTGTGAGCGTCCTGTCGATCACGGAAACAACATGCGTACTGTCTTCCTCTTCAAAGCAGATTATGGTACATTTTCCGTTCTCGGCCGGCTTGAAAAACACCTTTTCCGTTGATACAGTGACAGAGATATCCCTGAACGATTCATCGACGGAATAGCTGTTGGTTTTATACTTCCCGGTGTCCAGTTTTCCAAGATCGAAATGCATGGCTGCCGCAGTTGCAAAGCAAATGACTGTGCCAGCAAGAATCATCGCAACTGCGATAAAGATCCATTTTTTCATTGTTTCGCACTCTCCTTACCCAGAAACATAGCCTTGACGGCTAGAAGCATTTTCTGTGTGAGCCGCAGCAGTCCTTTTGACAGCGCCAGACAGCCGAAAAACAGAAGAATCGCTATCCCGGCGCAAACAAACGCTGTGCCCAGCATAAAGCCTCCTCCGGCAGCATTGCTTTTCATTACTTCATAGGCTGCCATGAACAAAGCGCCGACAGCGCCGACGGCAAGCGAGAGAACCACTGCCCAGAGACTGATCAGCACCGCCCATAATACAATGTATAGCGACAGGCAGACCGCAAAGGCTGCAATCAGCAGCGGAAGCCATACCGGTGAACCGAGCACCAACAGGACCAGCTCCCAGACCTTCAGGCTGCGGCGCTGTTTAACCTTCACCTTTATGAGCCTTGAAAGCGGGGTCTCCGCCATGATCTGCTCAACAACCTCATCAACGGGACCGATCCCGGCGACAGCCTCCTCCTCCGTCAGCCCATCCTCTACCCGGTCGTCGATCATCTCACTGTAAAACAGAAGACGCTCATCCAGATCGCTCTGCGGTAATCCTGACAGGTGTCTTCTGAGCTCGTCCAAAAACTGCAATTTATTCATTCAAGTTGTCCTCCTTGGTAATGAATCTGTATATGGCCATGATCTCTTGCCAGTCATCCATGAATTCATCCAGGCGATTCAGACCTCGCTTTGTGATGTGATAGTATTTGCGAAGCCGACCATCGTGTTCTGCCGTCCGAACGGTGAGCATTTCTGCAGACTCAAGGCGCTTCAGGATGGTGTACAGAGTGGATTCTGACAGTTCCAGATAGGGTTTCATGTCTTTAATGATTTGATACCCATAGGAATCTTCGTCTTTGATTGCGGCAAGTACACAGACATCCAACAGTCCGCGTTTCAATTGAATATCCATATAATACCTCCCTTAGTGGAATACATCGTAACGCGAAGTATTGTCCTTGTCAATACCATCTTGAAAAAAATAGAACAGCATCGTACACACAGAGAGAAAATGAGCGCCTCTTCCCTTTAAAGAAGAGACGCTCGAATCCGTGTAACCAGGCTGTATACTGCCGATTGGAACAGTGTTTATCCTGCAGCAAGATCAGCGAGAATGAAGTTAACCATGTCCTCATAGCTGTCCACATAAAGACCGGTTTCAGCCACATCAATGCTTTGACCGATCTGTTCCAGAACAGAAAAATCATAGTAGATACCATTTCCACTGATATGCAGAAGATAATACTTCTCCGGATGAAATAGGAAAAGGTGATTATCGACGGCGCCACTAGCCTGCAGCATCTGTACTTCGACCATCTGATATTCCCCGAGTGTATCCTCCTTCACTTTTTTTGCTTCTGTGCCATCCGGAGAGAACGCCCCGAGAATTACTTCCTGCCCGTGGAGCTTATAACCTCCGAACAAATCAATTCGGATAATATCCATATTATCCCCTGCGAGATCTCGGTTTGTATCTCTGTAGATATAGCCGGTATACCAGCTTTTTGCAGTCTCTGCATCCATCCCTGACGCAGCAAGGAGTTCCGAAGGTTCCTGCCCGGGATCGGTTTCCACCTGGCTTGGGTCAACCTGTTTCATCTCCCATGGGAGCCCGAAATACTGCGCAGTATCAAGCATTCCATAGAAGCTGCTTTTCTGCCAGTTTTCTTTTGCTCCAGGTAAATTGGATGCCCTCATAACCGGGAAATAACTTCCTTCAGGAACATCGAAACTCAGAGCCAGTTTCGTTTTATCAAAGTTGACGTGCAACAGTTGCGGTGTAGCTTCCGTATCTTCCTGGTAAAGAACATGATACTCTGTTGTCCCTTCTTCAGGTACTCTTGTATACATCGTAGCCCGATAAATCGCATATCCCACTGCACTTAAGCCGAGGATCAGAGCAGCAGCCAGAGCGAACGTAATCATTCGTTTTTTCACGACAGGTCTGGTGCTGCCTCCGGTCTGATACCCCAGCCTGATCCGTGCACTTTCCAGATGCACGTCATCTATATCATTCATCGCAAACATAGCCTTTTCACTGTTCAGCATAATCCTTCCTCCTGCAGCTGCCGCAGCAGCTTGTTCCTTGTACGATAAAGCATCGTTTTGACCTTGCTCTCCGAAAAATCATATCTTTGTGCGATCTCCTTAATAGAAGCGGCATACCAGTATCTGCTGAGAAATACGTCACGTTCGTCCTTCTCCAGACCATCTGCCAAATGACGAATTGCCCGGTTAAGCTCGCGGATTTCCAGTTCCGCTTCCGTATCCATACCGGAATCCAGCGTTTCTGCCAGCTCATCTAAAATCAGCGGAAGTTCCCCTCCGCCGCGCCGGAGACTGTTGTTCTCACGCAGGCGAGTGAGCGACAGCCAGCGGGTCAGCTTGCCCAAATAGGGCGCAAGCCGGGAAGGCCGGTGTGTTGGCATGGAGTTCCATGCCTTGAGCCAGGTGTCGTTGACACATTCCTCCGCGTCTTCGGTGTTGGCCAGGATGTTGTAGGAGACCGTTCGGCAGTAGCTGCCGAATTTGTGTTCTGTTTCTTCGATTGCTTTTTCGGAGCGTGACCAATAGAGATCGACAATCTGATTGTCATTCATGCTTGAATCCTCCTGTGTTTATGGGCCCTCATTCTAATAAAAGCGTTTTGAAAGGGGAAGGTTACAGGAATAATTAAAATCTGAAAATTTATTTTAGCACACCTGTGCAAGGAAAAAGAACCCGTCACTCCGAAAAGAGAGACGGGTTCCGTCAGATTATATGATGATTCAGCAGGGCAATCCTCATCTGATCAGCTTTCAATCCCCATTTTGTTCGTCAGTCTGAACGCGATCCGTCTCTTTCTATTGATTACGGCTGTGGTGTGGGTGGAACCTGCGCCTGTGCCTGCGCCTCTGTAACGGATACTCCGGGCCAGAGAGGTGTTAGGACGGAGATTGCTGTTATATACAGATTGTCTTCTGTAGCAGTATTTCCAGCAGAGGAGAAGGCAATCATATGCCCAAGGCAGGTGTTTCCATAGACACAGGAACCAAATACGGTCGGGTCTGCATCAGAAATCCGCTGATGGAACCCGAAGAGCTCTTCAAAGCCCGGCACTGTGAAGTATCCCTCCTGTACTTTCTGCAGATACTCCTCGCGGTCGTGGATCACGAAGCTGTATTCGATGGTAAAGAACTGGATCGGGTATGCGATCCGGTCTGCCAAGGCTTCCCAGTCGTCGTTCACGATTGCCTGCTGTACCGAGGCAGCAAATTCATATTCCGGGGTACCAGCCTGGAAATGATTTTCGGGTTCCTCCGCAAAGGGATTCACCAGTCTCTCCGCTCCGCCATGGAATTCGGATTCCTCTCTGGCAGGGCCATCTTCAACCATGGACGCGGAAAGAGTCCCGTCGGCATTAACATCATACATTCCATTTGGACCTGAGAGAGGTTCGTCGTTCCAGGTCTTGTCTCCGCATTCGGTGAAACGGAAGGCGGGAGAGGGCACGTCGTGCACGTCACAGTCTGTAAAACTGATTCCGTCAGTCTGGAAGAACTGGCCGGCCCCCTGCGAACACTCATAGATCTCGGTGCGCAGAACAGACAGGCTCGAGCAGTACGATGCCTGTATGCCCAGGATTCCACATCCATAAAGCCGCATTTTCTCGATCATGACCTGATTACAGTTCTGGAAGTTCAGCACACCGCCGGAGCAGAGCCCTGGCTCCTTTGTATGACCTGCCGTGAAACCGCCGAGGAAGAGATTGTCGCAGTTTCGGAAGCTGAGCACATCGGCATAGCGTGGGATGGCAGCTATGGTTGTAGCACCGGATTCGGTATTGTTCGCTCGAATCGACAGGCCGCTTGCATCGTGAATGACAAGCGCCGGCCCATCCGGGCTTTCCTGCCAGAAATAATAATCCGTGCCGACGCCGCCATAATTGGATGCTGTGGAGAGGTCAAAGAGTTCACCGTCGAGTACAATGGTACGATCAGGGCCGAGACTGGCGAGAAATTCGTCTACGGTTTTAACCAGAACTTCATCACCGGCAGGGACCTCCGCTGCCTGCGCGAGCGTTGCGGGCATTGGAGTGACGCTTTCAGGCGGGATGTCGCGCAGCGTCATCTCCGTAAGGTCAGTGCCTTCGAGGACGTTTCCTTCTATATCAGCAGCATATATCCCGCTTCCGGCATACCAGCCGCGGCTTACGTCGTTGCCCTCAAAGCGGCAGCCATCTACTGTCGCACCGTATTGCTGGAAGGTGAAAACTTTGGCAGCAAAATCATTGCTTAGTACCTCGTTGGAGAGGAATAGAGCATTTTTCGTGAAGCTGCTGTTCAGCAGATACTGCGCTCGGTTGTCATGGATGCGGCAGTTATATACCGTAAATCCCTCCCCGTAGCTGACACTGAAGATATCCATAGCCTCACCTTGTCCTTCGCGTGTCCCATGATGATGAATATCACAGCCGCTGACAAGTACGTCCTGACACTGGTGGACATCAATAGCGCCATAGCTGCATTCGTAGATGCTTGTGTTTACGACTGTAAGACGAGAGCAATTCCGCGCCTGAACGCCAAGCGTGCCGCAGCCATAGAGCCCACAGGCATCAATGACGGTATCTGTACAGTTTTCCAGGTACAGAACACCTCCTGTGCAATAACCCGGTTCTGTGGTGTGGCCTGCAGTAAGATTGGAAACTGTCAGATTTTTGCATCCGGCGAATTTGATCACGTTTGCGTAGCGCGGTACGGCGGCGATGGTAGTTTCTTCAAGTCCCGCACCGCGGAGGATGAGGCCGTCAACGTTTTGAATAACCAACTCCGCAGCCACCTCGCCGTTGCTATAGACACCATTCCAGGAGTACCAGGAGCTGTGGGTATCTTCACCGTAATTTGAGGCTGTACTGAGGTCGTACACGCCGGTGGCAAGTTCAATGACAGTATTGGGGGCAATGGCGGCCAGCAGTTCGTCCACATTCGTGACACGGATGGCGTTATCATCTGCGGGAGCTGTGGACACCTCGCCCGCCGAAGCGGCAGGTCCGGCCGCCAGCCCGCAGCCTGCCAGAAGCACAAGAGCCAGTACTGCGGCCAGCACCCGCGTTCCGCTCTTCTTATATTCCATGATTTGAACCAGTCTTTCTTTCAAATTCCGCTTCTCAGTGGCAAACGTCGTAGCAACAACCCCTGCGGGCAGAGCCGATGTTGCCGCCATTGACAACAGAGTATTGCCATAGGACTGCTTCTCCCCCCGCGTCATAGAACGCAGCAGCATCTCGTCACAGCTCAACTCGCAGGCGCGATTCAGTTCCTTCCGAATAAACCAGCTGAGGGGGTTGAACCAGTGTGCCGAGAGAATTACGACGGCACCCCATTTGTAGAGAGTATCGAAGCGATGATAATGCATAAGCTCGTGGCGGAGGATGTTAAGCAGAAGCTCCGCATCGTATTCACGCTCCGGCAGTACGATCTTTGGGGAAAATACGCCGAACATTAAGGGTGTTCGTACCACATTGGAGCGGAAGACAGCAGGCTTGCGCCCGGGGATAGAGGCATATACTTCACGGGTGAAGCGGTCCGGCCTGTGAAGCTCATGCCGCAGGCGAATGGTAAATCGCAGATAGGCAAGCACCGTCCATCCCAGACTCCCTACTGCGCCAGACGCCCAGATCGTAAGCCAGAGCTTTGGTGAGCGCCAGTTTACCGAGTGTGTACTCCTGTGAATGGATTCACTGGTCTGCGTTTCAGGTGTCTCTTCCGTTTGGAAGGAGATCTGCGGTTCTGATGAGACGGCAGACTCGCCACCCTGTACAGCGTTCTGCGGAATAACAGGGATCTGGTCATTGTGATCCTGTGTACTTGCCTCGCTGTAAATGGGTGTTTCGGCAGCGTTTGTCTCGAGTGTGGTCGGAATCAGCCCCGGGATGGGCAAAGCAAAACGCAGCAGCACCAGAAGCCAGGCATAGTAATAGACTGTGCTTGGCATCCGTCGCAGCACGAAATAACGCAGACCCAGGAGAAGCAGCGTAAGTACACTGCCGCTGAGGGTCAGCACCAACAGTGTCTTCATGGCTTATTCCTCCACCTTGAACATCTGCCGTAACTCGTCCAGATCTTCCTGTGTAAGACCGTCTGAATTGACGAGAGCAGCGACCAGTTCCCGCGCGCTGCCGTTATAAAGGCGGGTTATAAGATCCCCCGTGGCCCACGCGCCGTATTCCTTCTCCGAGATAATCGGAGAATAGAAGTAAACATTTCTTCTTTCCTGCCGGACGGCGCCCTTGGATACAAGCCGGGAAATCAGAGTCTTGATCGTTGCAGGCTCCCAGCCTTTCGCTTTCTGCAGCTTCTCACGAATCTCCGTAACGGGCAGAGCGTCCTCCGCATGCCACAGAAGCTTCATAACTTCCAGTTCAGAGCCGGTGATTTTGCAGGCAAGATTATCTGACATGGTAGTAACCTCCCAAGACAGTTTACAATTGTAGCTCGAGCGTCTTTAATATAGCATGGGAGTCTACAGTTGTCAACTGTTAAATGCATCTTTTACTGATTTGTCAGATGAGTAGAGGAAAAAGCCCTGCCGGGTCATGTTGATCCGACAGGGCAGGCAAATTCTGCTTATCTTTCTATGCAGTATATTCGAGTTGTAATTTCCTTTTGATGAGCACGGTGAGACTTACCTGGAATCCTTTAGATGAAACATAGAACACGGGACAGTTCCTCACCCAGCTTCTCCAGTTTCTCCGCTTTCATCGGACTGAAAGAGACATTCCTCCAGGATGGCCGCGAAGGCCTCGAGGCCGGCACGGTCCGCGTCCGAAAAGCGATTCAGAAGCGGGCTGTCGATGTCCAGCACGCCCACGACACGCCCGCCCTCATGGAGCGGTATGACGATCTCCGAACGGGACACCCCGTCACAGGCAATGTGTCCGGGGAAAAGGTGTACATCCGGTACCACCTGTGTCCTGTCCTCCAGCGCAGCAGTTCCGCAGACACCGCGGCCGAAGGGGATTTCAATGCATGCCGGTTTCCCCTGAAACGGTCCGAGAACCAGGCAGTTCCCTTCCGTCAGATAGAAGCCGGCCCAGTTAAGCCCCTCCATCTGTTCATAGAGAAGCGCGGACGCATTGGCAAGATTTGCCGTCCGATGGGGCACATTTTCAATCAGCGCTCTCAGCTGGGTGTTCAGTTCTCTGTAATCTGTCATCAGCTGCCAGTCTCTCTTTCCGTTCAGCTCTGCTTCTGCAGAATCTCCAGAATCTTCAGCATGCTTTCCTGTTTTTCCAGCTGCAGGTGGACCGTTCCTGCTTCGGTAGAAAGATCTATCTCCGGGCGCTTTTCCCGAACAGGAACGCAGTGTCCCGCGCTGATCACCCGAAAGGATTCCTCCGCCGAAGTGACCGCGCTGAGAGGAATATAGTTCCAGCGGAGCCCTTCGGGCAGATACAGGGCGGCATCACTGATCCGGTACTGTTCCACCCGCTGGGCAGTGCGGAAGTCTTCCTTCACATTATCCAGTTCTTTTCCTTTTACAAGGCAGATCGGCGCAAACATCAGAACGCGCTCCTTTCCGCCGGTTCAGGCCAGGTCAAAGGAGACGAAATCGAAGGTGCCGCCTCTGCCTTCCACGCTGAAGTACAGTGCCTCCTTCCTTCCGAGTCCCGCAGGGAGTTCAGCAGTAAAGGACTTGCCCGTTGTGCAGGTTTCCACGGGAATCCGTACAAGAGGCTCTCCGTGTTCTTTTGTGCGTACGGTAACGGTGCAGCCATCGCCGTAGCCCTGCAGATTGACGGTAACCGTCTTCGTCTCTCTCAGGTCGAAGTACTTGAAGCCCACGGTGCAGCCCGTGCAGAAGTTGGACACATACTGATCGGGCCCTTCCTCCCGATCATGACCTTTCTGCGTCAGGAAGGGATTGGATGCCTTCGGATACTTGAGCATGGACATAAACCTGGTTCCGTTTCTACCGTAAACATTGCAGGCAATATAGCTGGGATAATGTCCGATGCCTTTTAGCGGTTCATTGTTGAGGCCGCAGGAGGTCATCTCCGCCTGATAGAACCTGCCGTTCTCAAAGCGGATCTCCTCCGCACAGGCCTGGCGGGAAGACTGTTTGCGGTTGGAATGGCGATGGTAGAAGATATAGTAATGGCCTTCGATCTCAATGAGGCTTCCGTGGGTATTGCCGGTGCACATGCGGGCATGCTCCACATCCGGAACGCCCGGGAGACCGATGTCGCCGCAGGAGACCAGGATGCCGCCATACTCAAAGCCGTGGTCCGGATAATCCGAAACCGCGTAGCAGAGGTTGTGGCTGTTCAGGGAACTGTAAATGAAATAATACTTTCCGTTGAACTTGCGCATGGAGCTCGCCTCGCCAAAGGGCTGCTCCTCAAACGGCGTTCCCTTGGCCTCTTCGCCGGTAAGAACGCCGATATACTTCATCTCGTCTCCGGAAATGACGGTCAGCATGTCCTTCGTGTCGAGCTCAAAGACCATCGGGCCTTTTTTGGTGGGCTGGGAGCCGTCCAGCAGAATGGGGTTGCCGCCGAAGGCAAAGCCGGTATACAGGTAGAGCCTGCCGTCGTCATCCTTCAGGCAGCCGGGGTCGAACTGGAACGGCTCGTTCCGCTTGCCAATGGGTGTTCCGTCCTGATACCGGACATAGCCGTAAAACTCGTACTTGCCTGCCGGCTCATCACAGACCGCAACCGAGATCATCTTGGTGCCGCCCATAAAGTAATAGAGATAATACCGTCCGTCGTCGCCGACCACCATGTCCGGCGCGGCAAGTCCGTTGGTCACGCGCAGTTTCGGGGCGGCAGGATCCTGCTCACGCCGATAGATGCATCCGTGATAAGTCCAGTTGCCGAGGTCGTCGACCGGGGCCGACCAGCAGACATAGTCGCCGAGGCAGAAGTTGATGCCGTTAAAGAGATCGTGGGATCCATAGACAAAGACCCGGCCATCCACGATATGGGGTTCCGCGTCCGGAACATATTCCCAGCTGGGGAGATAGGGATTGAACGCCTGTTTTGTCTTCATACAGTTCCTCCTCGAGTAAATAATAACGCAGTCAGATAGTTTATTATAGCATATCTGACTGCGTTTTCAAATGATTTCTTTTTCCATATAATCACTTCGCCGGGTGGTCGGAAGACAGGCTCTCATCCTCAGCGGGAAGCAGGAACTTCTCAATCATGTAGGCCGGTGTGCAGCTCCAGGCATGACAGCAGCTGTTGACGATGCTGCCGCCATAGGGAGATGCTTCAGGATGTTCGGGGTCCCAGCACTCCCAGAAAGTATCCGCTCCGGCATCCAGCATGCTCGCCCAGTAAGACTTGAGATGCTCTTCCGCCTCTTCTTTCATGCCAACGCGCAGCAGCGCCATGACATAATAATGGTGCATATAGGGTGTCGTCATGTGCGGCTCGCTCCGGAGGCTGCGGGCTTTCCGCATCGCTGCCAGAGCCTGCTCCGGCGTACACACATCCGCCAGCACCATCCAGACCTGGCTGGCGGCGGAAATCTGCCCGCTCGACACGAAGCACTGCTCACGATCACTCCAGAACTGTTCCAGGGCGCTTCTGCGAAGCAGCCCGTTCTGCTGGAGAAGCCAGTTTGACTGTGACCAGTCATTCTTTCTCCTCGCAAGTCTGCGCGCATAACGAAGCGCATAGATTAAAACGCCCATCGCACAGGCGTTCTTATCCAGTTCATCCGACCAGTCAATAAAAGTGTCGCGCACTGCCTGCTCATTCAGTTTCCCGTCCTCACCGATCTGGCGGATGGCATATTCCACCTGCTGCATGGCGATATCATAGAGGTCATCCAGGGCCTCTTCATCCCGGGTTTCCTGCAGATACTCCTCCAATGCGACAACAAACATGAGCGCGTAGTCGAAGAGGAAGGTGTCATCCGCTTCCACCGTCGGTTTGGTAAAGATGTTGGCGCTGACACGCCCGTCAGGAAACCGGCTTCCGCCGAACAGATAGAGGCAGCGTTTTACAAGATCATAATTGCGGAAAGAAACGGAGTTCGTCAGGGCCTGAAGCCGCAGATCTCCCATCCAAAGGCGCCGATCCCGCTTTGGCCCGTCTTCGAATTCCTCCTGCATACAGTTTGCCAGCGTTTTCAGACTGACTTCATGAATGCGCTGCAGAACCGGATCTTCGCACCGAAACGGCGGGACCTTTCTCCAGTCAGCGGAAGTCTCTGTTCTGCACTCAGCATGCTTGATGATGAGCTTATACTTCGGAGAGGTATCCATCATGGTAATCTTCAGATACCGGAAGGCATATCTGCGCGGGAGCACGAGCCGTGTCGGAACCAGATCCACATGGACATATTCTTCCTGAATCCAGCTGCAGGACAGCCAGCCGGCATAGTCCTGCGCGTTTTCACTGAGCTCCTCCAGTGTTTCCGCAAACTTCAGCTTCAGATACGCCGGCGCATCCGGATGACTGCCGGAATAGGAAAACTCCAGCGTCAGATACCCGACAAGATGCTCGCCGAAATCCAGGCAGAGATTCTCCCCTTTTCCCATGCTCAGATGCGGAATCTCGTCAAGAACGATCTCGCTTCTTTCCGAGCTGTAACGCTCCTTCAGCTGAAAGCCGCCGACCGGTTCCCTGATCGTGTGAAGGAGAGCAGGGGTCAGCTGTGCGGCGCGGTCGAGCAGCCTGACATCCCCCATGGGGTGGAAATCCTCAATGATCGAAATCAAAGCCATGTCTGGAATCCTTTCTGATTCAGTCTTTTACCAATATACCGCAGAACAGCGGCGGATGCAAGGGTTCTTTGGCAGAACGTGTTCTGCGGCGGAATGGGCTCGTTTTTCATGCCAGCCGGCACACTTGGCTTTACGGTTTCTCTTTCGGATGATATAATGTTTTATCACTTAGACAGCAGGTGTGCGGAAGGCTGCGGCTGATGGCGGATGGAACTGTTCGGGCTGCACATCACGCATGCTCGGCGGTTTCTTCATCCCCCGCTCTGCTTAAGGAGGAATAACATGCGTCTGTTTATTGCCATACAACTGAATGACAGCTGGAAGTCCTCTTTTCAGCGGTTCCAGGAGGAGCTTATGAAACGCGGTGTCCGCGGCAACTTCACACCGCCGGACAATCTTCACCTGACTCTCGCCTTCATTGGCGAATACCCGGATCCGGAATATGTGCTGGAAACGATGAGCTCCGTCCTCTTCACACCTTTTTCTCTGACGCCGGACGGCTTCGGCAGTTTCGGCGACCTCTGGTGGGTTGGGCTTAGCCGATCAGAAGCGCTTGATTCGCTCGTTCGCCGTCTGCGTCACGCGCTCGCAGACGCAGGCATTCCCTTTGACCGCAAACGCTTCTCGCCTCATATCACACTGATCCGAAAAGCATCCTTCAACGGAAAGAAGTCGATGCCAAGCGTACAGGTCCCTGCCGCAGAGATGGCGGTAGACCGCCTCTCTCTCATGCGCTCGGACCGTGGGAAGCACGGCATGATCTACACGGAGCTTGGCTGCCTTTCCTGATTGCCTGAACAAGACTGCAACCCCATCCTGCCGGATGGGGTTGCTCATTTTATCCATTTCAATCAGCAAAGGCGCTGTATGGCCGAAGGCAAAAAACGAATCAAGTCAGAAGGCGTGACGGAATACTCCCCCAGCTCCGCACGGGCCAAATCCCCTGCCAGTCCGTGCAGATAGACCGCACAGCGCGCAGAAAACAACAGATCAAAGCCCTGTGCCAGCAGGGCACAGAGAAGGCCTGTCAGGACATCGCCGGAGCCGCCCTTTGCCATTGCGGGAGAGCCGGTCGGATTGACAGAAATCTCTTCTCCGGCGCAGACCAGTGTTCCGTATCCTTTCAGAACCAGAATGGTCTGTGGGAATTCTGCCGTAAATGTCCGCGCTGCAGCCAGTCTCCCCTTTGTGAGGTCTCCGCCGAGACGCCTGAACTCTCCCTCGTGCGGTGTCAGGATCAGGGGCGCCCGGCAGGCAGACAGCCATTCTCTGTGCCTGCCACAGACCGTCAGCGCGTCCGCATCGAGAATCAGGGGGCAGGTGGCTTCCCGAATCACACATTCTGTAAGTTCCCGCGTATCCTGATTGATTCCAAGGCCGGGTCCGATCGCGCAGGCAGCCGCTTTTCCGAGCAGCGACAGAATCTGCCTGAGAGCCTCCGAGCGAATCCCTCCCGCTTCGGAGGCCGGAACCGGTGTGACAACCGCTCCGTCGCAGCGGGAAGCAGCGATGGCGTAAACGCTCTCCGGGACAACAAGCTGTGTCAGGCCGGCACCGCCTCGTTCACAGGCATTTGCTGCAAGAACGGGCGCTCCGGAATAGCCGGTCGAGCCGGCGATAATCAGCGCCCTGCCGTAGCTGTACTTATGGCTGACCGGATTTCGCTTGGGAAGCCGGATCCCGTCAGGCTGTATTTCCAACAGGCGGAGGTCTTCCGGCAGCTCTCCGGTCCGGTCCGGGTATCTGGCGCGGTAGTCCTCCATACTGAGCGTTTTCATGCTCTATCATCCCCCCAGCTTTCTTTTCCCGATTTGTTCATCTGTGTCTCGGATTCCGCCTGTGCCCGGCGACGGAAGAACGCAAAGCCTTCCGTATTCAGACGCTGCTTGGCAGCAGTATAACATATTTCCGCGGTGAAATAAAAGAGTGCTTATCATCCGAATGATTGATTTCTGCGCATCCTTTCTCTTCTCAGGCAAAATAATATGACCCTCCGTGTGACCGGCACGGAGGGTCTGAGCAAGAGAGATCTTTTCGATTGCCATTGTGTCGGAGAGGTGAAAGACACACAGATTGAGGGAAATCCCGGCAACCGTCAAAGCAACTGATCTGCAGAAAGAATAACAGATAAAACGCAGTTTCGGAAGCCCCCCGGGGGGATAGAAATGCAAGGTTTTTCAGAAAATCGCATGGATCAGAATTTTCGCATATTCCGACTGCGGATGAAGGATGACTTCATCGGGAGTTCCTCTCTCCACAATTCTGCCGTCATAGAGAACGATAACCTGATCACAGAACTGCTGGACAAGCGCAAGATTATGGCAGATAAACAGATATGCCAGCTTTTTCTCTTTCTGCAGCTGCTGAAGAAGCTCAATGATCTGCTTCTGTACCGTAACATCCAACGCGGATGTGGCTTCGTCAAATATCAGAATCCTCGGGTCGCACATCAGCGCTCTCGCGATCGCGGCACGCTGGCACTGCCCGCCGGAGACCTGATGCGGATAACGTTCCAGAAAATCACCGGGAAGTCCGCATTGTTCCAGCAGACTGCGTGCCTTTGTCTCCCGTTCGGCCTTTGGGACGGATTTGTTGCGCAGGGGTTCGCAGATGCCGGCGCCGAGGGTTTGGCGGGGGTCGAAGGATTCCAGGGGGGTCTGGAAGACCATCTGGATTTTGGAATAGACGGGGATCAGCCGGCGGCCGCGGAGGGCGGTGATGTCCTGCCCGTCCATCTCGATCCGGCCGGCGGTCGGGTCGATCTGACGGGTGATCAGGCGGGCAAGGGTGGACTTGCCGGAGCCGGATTCGCCCACGATGCCGAGAATCTCACCGGGCATGAGCGAAAAGCTCACACGGTCCAGGGCGTAAAAGGCATCCTTCCCGGCACGGGAGAAGGATTTGGAAAGGTCGGTGACTTTCAGAATGGGGTCCATTTACTCCCTCCGCAGTCTGGGAACCGCGCTCAGCAGCTCCCGGGTATAGTCGTTTTGGGGCTTATTCAGCACGTCCTGCGCGCTGCCGTATTCCATCACGTTTCCGCTGCGAAGGACGAGAATGCTGTCCGCCATGGCGGAGACCACCCCGATGTCATGGCTCACGATGATGATGGCGGTCCCGAAAGCCTCCCGGACGGCGAGCATTTCCTCCACGACCTGCCGCTGTACGGCCACATCGAGGGCGGAGGTGGGCTCATCGGCCAGGAGGACGGCGGGACCCGGCAGCATGGCGATCGCGATGCCGGCACGCTGGTTCATGCCGCCGGACAGTTCGAAGGGATAGCTGTTCCAGACCCGTTCCCCGTCCCGGAAGTGCAGTTTTTCGAAGAGCGCCATGGCCGCCGCCTTTGCCGCCGAAACATCCGTTCTGCGGTGCGCGGACAGGCTCTCGACAATCTGTTCGCCAATGGTGCGGATCGGGCTCAGGGAGGCGGCGCAGTCCTGAAAGATCATGCCGATCTTCGCGCCGCAGATCCGGCGCATCTCCTTCGCGGACAGGTCCGGAAGGTTCTTCCCCTCAAACCAAATATCCCCCCGGGTGACCATGCCGCTGCTGCCCAGAAGGCCCATGGCGGCCCGGATGAGGGTGGATTTGCCGGAGCCGGATTCGCCCACCAGCCCCAGGATCTCGCCGGGATGCAGGGCGAAACTCACATCCCGGACAACGGGATTGCCGTTGAAGGAAACCTCGACCTGCCGATATTCCAATAAAGCTGCCATCACAAGACCTCTCTGACGGAAAGAACGGGTGCGGATGCTCAGCCGATGTCCAGGTCGGCGGTCAGCTCATAGAAGTCGCAGGTGTGCGCTTCGAGGCCGGTGACATTGGCCTTCATGATCATGCTCATGCGCAGGAAGGAGCAGAAGAAGTAGGAGTTGTCGTCCAGAAGCTCCTGCTGCATGTCGACGGCGAGCCTGGCGCGCTCGGCCGGATCGAAGGTGCCGCGCAGTTCGGCCGCCAGCGCCTCGAGGCGGTCGGTGTGATGGCCGCCGGAGTTCTTGACGGAATCGTCCAGGCAGTAGGTGTCAAAGAAGTTCTGCGGATCGCCCAGGCCGGCATTCACGTTGGCGCTGACCCAGACATCCCAAGCGGTGGGATCCTTGCGGACGGAGTTGTGGTCCCTGGTATTGTTCGGGATGACCTCGATGCCGATGTCCCGGAGGGTCGCCTGGGAGGATTCGAGCAGGAGGGGCAGCTCCTGCCGGGAGGGGTAGGTCAGCCAGCGGATCGAGAGGCGCACCCCGTCCTTCTCACGGATGCCGTCACCGTCGGTGTCCACCCAGCCGGCAGCCTCCAGAACGGCCTTTGCCTGTTCGGGATCATAGGAGACGGTCCGGATCCCCTGACCGAAGGGGAAGCTGTCCGGGAAAGCGCCGGTCGCGGGATAGCCGTGGCCGCCCAGGAGGACATTGACGAAGCCCTCTTTGTCGATGCCCATGGCGAGCGCCTCGCGGACGGCGGGATCGCTCATCACGGCATAGCCGGGGTTCTCCTCGTGGAGGTTGACCATGCCCCAGAAGCAGCGGCTGGTCTGGATGCCGGAGAAGCGGTAGCTGTCGTTTTCAAAGAGCGGATAGCTGGCATAGGCCATGCCGTAGGCCGCGTCAATCTCGCCGGACTGGAGCGCCATGGCCAGCGTGTCGCCGTCGGAGATGGTGCGGACGGTGATCTCGTCAATCTTCACCTCGCCGTCCCAGTAGTTGACGTTTTTGATCAGATTGACATGGTCGTCCGTGACGACCTCCGTGGCGACATAGGGGCCGGTGCCGACCACGCAGCCGTCCGCGGGGATGCCGGCGTCCATGTCGATGATGCAGCCGTAGGGCTCGGAGAGGTAGTTCATGAGGATGGGGTTGGGCCCGGCGGTGACGATGGTGAGCTTCTGCCCGTCAGCCGCCATGGAGGCGATGTTCAGGTTGCCGGCGGCGCGCTCGTGCACCTGGATCAGGTGCTCCAGGCAGGCCCTGACCGCGGCAGCGTCGCACTTCCTGCCGTTGGAGAAGCAGACCGCGTCCCTGATGACGATCTCCCAGGTGTTCGCGTCGAGGTTGACGGCGCTCTCCGCCAGCCAGGGCTGCAGCGAGCCGTCATCCGCAATCTTCATCAGGGTCTCGCCGACACCGTAGCGGATGCAGGGCCAGCCGGAGTAGGCCTCGTGCGGGTTGATGGTCGGCTCCTCGTTCTCGGCGTTAAAGGTGGTGTCGCCGAAGACGAAGGTCTTCTTCGCGGCGGGGGCGGCGGAGGCGGCGCTGTCTGCGGGCGCGGCGCTGTCCCCGGCGGCGGGCTGAGAGGAGGCGCCGCAGCCGGCCAGGAGGGTGGCCGCGAGGCAGAGGGCAAGGAGCAGGGCAGGGATCTTTTTCATTTGTTCTCGTTTCCTTTCGTTATCTGTTGGCAGACTGCGGATTCAGCCTGCGCGGCCGGTTTTCGGGTCCAGGAAGTCGCGCACGGTGTCGCCCAGGAGGTTGAAGATCACGACCGTCAGGAAGATCGCGAGGCCGGGAGACAGCACGACCCAGGGGTAGGTCTGCAGCATGCTGCGGCCGCCCGACATCATGTTGCCCCATTCCGCCGTGGGCGGCTGGGCGCCGAGGCCGAGGAAGCTCAGCCCCGCGAGCTCCATCATCATCGTCCCGATATCCAGCATGGCGGTGACCAGGATGGGGCCGAGGATGTTCGGCAGGATGTGGCGGAGGATCATCTGGGCCGAGGTGCAGCCGGAAAGCCGCGCGGCCGCGAGGAAGGGCGCGGCCTTCAGCGCCAGGGTCCGGCTTCGCGCCACGCGCGCGTACTTCGGCCAGCTGATCACCGCGAGCGCGAGGACCGCGTTGCCGACACCGCCGCCCAGGAGCGCCGCGATCGCGAGCGCGAAGACCAGGCCCGGAAAGGCCAGGCAGACGTCCGAGATGCGCATGACGACGGAGTCGGGCGCGCCGCCGTACCAGCCGCAGAGGGTGCCGGTGACGGTGCCGAAGACGGAAATGGCGCCGACGAGGGCGAGGGTGGAGAAGATGCTGGTCCGGGCGCCGACAAGCACGCGGGAGAACAGGTCCCGGCCGTAACGGTCGGTGCCCATCAGGTGGTCTCCCGAGGGCGGGAGCAGGGACTGGCCCAGATCCTGCGCGTAGGGGTCATGGGGGACGATCCGGTCGGCAAAGACGGCAAGGAGCAGGAGAAGCCCCGTCAGGATCAGGAAGAAGACCAGACGGGCTTTTACGCGGTTCTTCCGGACCTTCTGCACGCGGACCGTGACGGTTTCGTTCATGGTTCGAGCCCTCCCAGCCGGATGCGCGGGTCCAGGAAGCGGTAGCTCAGGTCGGTGAGGAGGTTCACGAGCACGTAGATGATGGCCATCCACATGACGTAGGCCTGGATGATCGGGTAGTCCCGCATGTTGATGGCGTCCACCGCCATTTTGCCGACACCGTCCCATAGGAAGATGGACTCGACAATGGCCGTGCCGCCGAGCAGCGAGCCGACGGAGAGCGTCAGGAGCGTGACGATCGTCACGAGAGAGGCCTTCATGACGCTTTTCCTCAGGGTCGTTGAGAACTTCACGCCGCGGGCTTTCGCGCCGAGGACATAGTCCTTGCTCAGCTCGTCAAGGACCGCGGCGCGGACCTGACGCAGGTACTTGGCGGACATGGCGATCGCCAGCGTCAGGGCGGGCAGGGCGACGCTCTGCAGGCTGAGGCCTTTGGAGATGACCGGAAACCAGCCCAGCCGGATGGCGAAGAGGTACATCAGCAGAAGGGAGACGAAGAAGTTCGGCAGGGAGTTGCCGATGAAGCTGGCGGTGCGGATGACCCAGTCGGTCAGCCGGTTCTGCCGGACGGCCGACCAGATGCCCAGCGGGATGGAGATGATGACCGTGAGCAGAATGGAGACGGCGGTCAGCAGCAGCGTCGCCGGGAGCTTCGACAGGAAGGTCGGGAAGACCGGTTTGTTCGAGACGTAGGAGGTGCCCATGTCGCCCCGGAGGAGATTGCCGAGCCAGGTGCAGTACTGGACGAGGAAGGGTTTGTCCAGGCCCAGTTCCTCTTTGGCAGCATCGATCATCTCCTGCGTGACGGTGCCGCTGGTGTTGTCCATTTTCTGTTCCACCACATCGCTGCCGGCGAGGCGCATCATCCCGTAGGACAGAAAGGTGATCGCGAGCAGGATGGGGATCAGCTGGAGAAGGCGCCGGAGCGCGTAGTGTTTCATGGTGAGGTCCTCTTGCTATTTATATGCCGCGATGGCGAAGATGGGGGTGGGGTTAAAGAACTCGTCGACCTCGGCATAGATGCGCCGGTAGACGCCCGTATCCACCGTGATGCGCTCAAAGCCCGCGGCGAGCAGCAGCTGCACATCCCACTGCGGCCGCGGCTCATGATAGGCCCCGACCTCCATGGTGATGGCGGCATTCTCCTCTTTCATGTAGTCCGGCACGAGCTTATGCGCGTGGTCCTCCGGCAGCTCGTGCTCCTCCTCATCATCAAGCGCGGCACTGTAGTCCGCGTCAAAGTTCAGGAGGACACCGCCGGGCGCGAGGATGCGGTACCACTCCCGGTAGGCCCTTTCGATATGCGGAAGGGTCCAGGTCAGGTTCCGGGTCACCAGCACATCGAAGCTCTCCGCCGCGAAGGCGGGGTTCTCCGCGTCCATGATGCGAAAGTCCGCGTGCACGCCCAGGACCGCGGCCATGTGCTCGGCATGGCGGATCATCTCCGGGGTCAGGTCGATGCCAACGGTTTCGTGGCCGTCAGCGGCGAGGAGGCAGGCGAAAAAGCCGGTGCCGGTGCCGATGTCCAGGATGCGCAGGGGCCTGCCCTGCGGCAGGTATCTGCGAAATTCCGCAAGCCAGCGCTCGCGCTTGCAGCTGTCGTACTCCCGGAGGCGCTGGGCCTCAAAAGCCTCGGCCCGGTGTGACCAGTAGTGGGCGACGCGATGTTTGATCAGTTCCAATGGTTTATCCTCTCTTTTGTGTGAAGGCTGAATGGCCGAAGGGGGCGCAAAAAAATGGATACACACCAGAATGGATGTGTATCCGATTATACCGCTGATCGCAGAGCGGCGGAAGCCCCCCGGGGGGATAGAAATTTTGGAGGGGGGGATGAGCCCTAAACCCTAAAGGACTAGCGCCACAAAGTGGCGCGTCGGGACCAGCGCCCCAGAGGGCGTGTCGCCCGTCAGCGCCGCTGTCGGCGACCTGGAACGAAGTGGAAGTAGTCCCTCTGGGACACCACTAAACTCGCCGGCCAGAGTGCAGATTGCTGGATTGTAGGTAATTGCCGAAAAGCCGCATGGTCACTGGCTTTTTTCTAAATCGTGTATCTTAGTGATACTCTCTACCCAAAAGTCCCTATAGAAGAATTTTATAGAAAAAATACTCTATAGAAGAGTTATGGAATCGACCTGCTTTGGGTTACACGCTTACACTGCTGATGGGTTGTTGTATCAGTCATCACGGTAATGGCAGAAACCACACTGCGCTGGTCGGTTGACGGAGAGTCCTTCCAGAAGACCATGGGCGCGGGCGCTTGGGAGATCCCGAAACCGGAACTGCGGAATGGGAATAACACGGTTTCCGTTACGGGAGAAGGCAATGTGACCTTTATTTACAGGGAGGGGCAGCTATAATGCATCTTCCGAAATCCTGGGATTTGTGGTATACTCCATCATGACAAATCGGGATTTGTTGAGGGAGATATTATGAAGAAAACGGATCGCCTCGTTAATATCCTTGCTTCAGATATTGAGCATAAGGATGTTCTTGAAGTTGCTTGCGGAGCAGCAGACTTTTCTATTTCAGCGGCGCGCATTGCCAACAGGGTTTCTTGTATCGACCTTGATGACAGCAGACTTAATAATCAGGTCAAGCAGAATAACGTCCATTTTCAGATTATGGATGCCTCAAATATGTCGTATTCAGACAATGAATTTGACACTATAGTCATATACAACGCATTTTTTCATATCCAGTCGCAATGGAATATGATTGAAAGAGAATGTAAGCGGGTGATTAAAGGAATGGGCAAGATATACATTATTGGAACATGGAGTTTAGACACCAATTTGATGATAGATACATTTGGCGATAATGCTATTTGGCATGATGGATTCTTAATTGTGGAAATGACAAAATAATTATACAAATTCCCGTTTGTCGGGATGTCGATAAATTCCAGTTTCGCTAACTGAGTATTTCTGACAGAGTCGGGTAACCGGCTCTGTTTTCATTGTCAGGCTGCGGCCTGATTGGCAAATGGCCTTCTCGTCACAATGTACGAAACCGGGACAGGTGCTGCTACACTTGTCCCGGTTTTCTCTTCAGGGTGCGTGGGAGAGCGGCCCCGATGGGGCATGTCGCGGAGCGGAAAACGAGCGAAGCGAGCACCGCTTGTTGGCGGAGCTGAAGCGAGGGCTGAGGGGCCCATCAGGGGGCGAGGTTGGATACCAGATCCCACGTGGTGGGTGGCGACGCGGAGCGAAGCGGAGCTAGTGCAAAGCTCGGGGTCTGCCTGGACTACTGCAGAGCAAGACGCGCGGCCCCGCAAGGCTGCCGGGCTGACAGGCACTAACCGGGCCGCCCTAAAGGACTAACTTCGTGTCGCGTTGCCGACCGAAGCGGCGCTCGTCAGCGCCGCTGTCGGCGACCTGGAACGAAGTGGAAGTAGTCCCTCTGGGGCACCGCTAAAACTGCTGCCAGAGTGCAGATTGCTGGATTGTAGGTAATTGCCGGAAAGCCGCATGGTCACTGGTTTTTTTCTAAATCGTGTATCCCAGTGATACTCTCTACCTAAAAGTCCCTATAGGAGAATTTATAGAAAAAATACTCTATAGAAGAGTTATGGAATCGACCTACTTTGGGTTACACGCTTACACTTCTGATGTGGTATCTGGTTTTTCTAAAAATACAAAAAAGAGCTTGGCGAATCTCAGGTTGTGACGATGCTCTAACATCATTATGCCTGACGCACAAGCTCTTTATGATCAATAAATGATTCTTACGCTCACCCGTGAGAATCTAACTCCATCAAAGCGATTTTTACCTGTGCCCAGTCCTCTGCGGCATTGTATCTCTCCAAGCCTGTTTTCACCTCGTAGCCAACTCCCGCGGACTCAAAGATTCCTTTACAATCTGGGTAGTTGGAAAAGACCTCGTCAATGAAACCGATCATACCGGGGAGCTTTTCCCGAAACTGGCTCTTTTCTGCATCGGAGAGCAATGCATAAGCGTCGTTCATAAACGAGTTCATGCGATCTATCTCAACAAATCGGAGTTGCTGTTCCGTAACTGTATAGATAATGGATGCCGCTGCCTGTACACTGCCACGAGCATCCCCTGCAGTGTCTGCGTGATAAGGATGGTAGGAAAGAACAGGCAGGAGTATAGCGTCCCGGAACAACTCCGGTGACAGATCAGCAAAATGCGCCTGATCCCTATGAAACAGAAACTGCATGTAATTCACAGAAAGCTGTAAAATGTGGTCACGTGGTCGAAGGAATTGTCCGGGAACGTCAAACTTTTCGCGTCCATGACCAGCTTTTCAAAACCTCCCGGCGCTTCCGCCAGCTCTTCGGCGGAAACGTCGATGGCGGTCACCTGGGGTCCGTAAACCCGGCCGATCACGCCCTCGCCTCCGCCGCCGACGTCAAGAATGCGGCCGCGTAATTCTTTTTTGAGGATTACATTGTGCATCTTGGCTTTCCTTTCTCACAAATCAAATCGGAAAATGCATTCATGCGTATGCCCGTCCTCCACGCGCATATCGTTGTCCGCCGGGAGCTCCGCGATCTCCAGCAGCTTGCCGCCGAGGATCTCGCAGGTTCGCCGGGAGGACAGATTGGTGGGTTGGCAGGTGATGATCAAGTAGTCCATCCCATGACGGCGGGCCAGCTCGAACAGCAGCTTACAGGCCTTTGCCGCATAATGGCAGCCGCGGTAAGGCTCGTCGACCGCGTAGCCGATGTTGCCGCCGTAGTACAGGCCCTCTGTATGTCCAACGCGCAAATCGCAGATGCCAAGTTTCTGACCGGTTTGATCTAAAATGTCAAAATAATATGCCGGAACCCAGCCGCGCACCGGGTCGGCCTTCGTTGTGTGATCCAACCGCAGAGAAATCTCCTCGGTTTTGAGGTCTGAGGTATCCAAAAAGATCATCGTATCTCTCCTGTCAGAGCAGTATTTCTTCCTTGCGTTTTCTCGCCAAATGCCCCGGACGGGATTTGGCGTTTACGGATTTGTAGCCAACGACCAAGAGTGCCACTGGCTCCAGATCGTCAGCCAGTCCGAATTCGGATTTCATTTTCTCCGGGTCCCAATACATGACCCAGATGGAGCCGAGGCCCAGATCCGTCGCCTCCAGTATCATGTGCGTTGCCACAATGCTGGCGTCGATGTCGCCGCTGGACTTCCCATCCATCGGACGGATCCAGCATTGCTTTGAGTCATAACATATCAGAAACGCCGCCGGAACGTAATATTTGCTCGATACGATGCGGTTCAGCTTCTGTCGCCCAGCGTCGTCGTCGATCACCAGAATCCGCTGCGGCTGATTGTTGCAGGCTGTTGGCGCGACAATTCCGGCCTCGATGATCCTGTCGAGCTTCTCCTGCTCTACAGGATGGTGCTCATATTCTAGCACGGAAAACCGCGAGTGGGCTAATTCCAGAAAATCCATATTCTGCTCCTTATCTGCTTATATCTGATAGTCTTTCGATTATGTAGTACTTGAAATCTCCCTCCGTGCGAAGAAGTTGAAAGCCCACCTTTTCCAGTACATGCTGGCTGCGCTCATTGCTCAGAATGGAATCCGCGTATAGCACCGGAATATCCAGCTCGTGAAATACGTAGTCAATCGCCAGCCGCTCTGCCTGCGTTCCAATGCCTCTGCCCTTGTACCGGTCGTTTTTCATACAAATGCTGAGCGTAGCGGATTTGCCTGGTTCGATGTCCTTGAGGATGATTTCTCCCGCAATTTCTTCCCCGTGCATTACAGCCAGACTCTTCCGATTACGTTCGATCTGCCGCTGAATATAGCGATCCACCCATTCCGGAGAATACACAAACGGCTTATATTCGTTTTTGTTTATGTATAGGTCCGGGTCATTCTGATATTCACGATAATAGGCATGGTACATTTCCACCGTCATCGGGCATAAAGAAACAGGTTCATTCATAGCTTGCCGCCTTTCGGAAGCGAAGAAAATAGTTCATTTGATGACCTTGTTCAACCAATTCCACACATAATCACAGTATTCCGCATCGTCTCTGCTGAATTGCAGGAAATACACATAGCACTGAACCATGTAAAGCTGGACAGCTTCCGGGTCGTAAGCTCCGAATTGCGAATAGCCCTTCAAAAACTCGTCCTGTTCTGCTTTCGTTTTCAGAAACTTCTGTCCCGGACGGCGGAATAGGGCCCATGCAATATCAAAATCTCGGTTTCCATAGCCTGCCAACTCGAAGTCCAGAATGCCGCTGATATGATGCTCATTCCAGAGAATGTTTGCATAGTGAAAATCCCCATGACAAAAACATCGCGCAGCTTCCTTCGGCGGCGTTGAAAAGAATGGATTGAGGAAATCCAACCCCAGCGAAGACAGCAACTCGTAGGAGGGTACATGGAAAAACTTTCGATCCTTGACCGGCTCCGCAGAAATGTGGAGCTGATGGAGATTCGCCAGCGCAACCCCGTATTCCTCCATAAAACAAAGGGATTCCAGCGTTTCGTTTTCGCCCACGAGAACCGACAGACGTTCCCCCGGCATTTCCAACGTCACGGAGAAAGGTGTATTGTCAAAGCCGTAGTCGATCACGCATGGAAACTCTGGCGAATGGAGCTGCGATAGAATCGCCACCTCGTTTTCAATCGCCGCCCCCTTCTGTCTTGCTGCCTTGATGTAGGCCCGGACTTCTTTGCTTTCATAGATACCCCTGGCATGGAATACGTCGTTCCCTGCATGGGGATAACCAAGTATTTCTGTTGGCTTGAAGGACTTATAGGGAAGCGTGAAAGGATCAATGGTTTCCCGCCATTTATCTGGATGTTTCACAACTTGTTTCTCCTGTGATCTCATCAATCTGTCGGTACAGTTCCTCATACGTCTGATCTGCTATCGGCTTTTTCGGCATCCAGAATGCATGGAGCTCCTGCAGTTCCGGGGAATCTCCCAAAAGTGCCTTCACCTTCTCATACGCGAAGTCATTTGCGTCCCGCTCATAGGGCTGTCCAAGATATAGTTCCGTGAAATACTCTATTGATCCATCGAGCTTGTATTCTTTCCATTCGCCGTCAACGAGTTTATAGCAAGTGCCGTCATATTGGATGACATAGAGGCGGCTCCTGGCAATCAGCCCGTCAAAGCGCTCCGGGTGCAAATACTGCAAGGCATGGTGAAGCTCATGAAACAGATAGAACATCTGCTCGTACTCCGGTTGAGATTGGAGCATCTCTTTGTTGATAAACAGCGTTTTGACAGTCGGTTCAAACGCGCCGTTGGCCGTTTCATATCCCTCCGGCATGTTGAAGGAAAGATTGATTGATAAACTGTTTTCTTCGCAGTACATGCGAAAGTGTTTTTCAAAATCTATCATGTTATCGAATTACCTCATATCGAAGCCGTATATAGGAATCCTGAAGTACAGAACAATCTATCAGCTTCAGCACTCCCAATTTAGAAAGCTCCGTGTTGGAAACCAGCGACCTGCCGTCGATCAATGTGGGTGTATCTTTGCCGCCGATCAGCACCGGGGCTACGACGATATCCACATAGTCCAGCAGCTTTTCTCGCAGAAACAGGCCGTTTACCGTGCCGCCGGACTGGACGGTCAGGCACTCACAGCCGCATTCCTGCTTCAAGCGTTCCAGAGTGTCACCGAGAGAAGGACGCTCTTGGTAGATGATATGTAGGTTGTCGGCGTCCACACAAAAGGCGGGATGCGCGGAATTCGATGTAATCACAACGGCTTGCTTTGACTTCGCACAGAAGTATTTGACCCCGTGCTCCGTCAGATGATGATTGTCCAGCAGGACGAAGGATACCGGCGTTTTGGCCGGCAGTTCCTTTTCATTGACGCCCATCTTAGCCTGCACCCGTCCCGTGTTGAACGACCACAGATCGGTTGTCTGCTCGATCTCATAGTACTGATGCAGACCTTCGCTGACACCGGGGATCTTCGGGAAATCCCGATCCACGTCCATCTCGTCTGTGGAGCCGGTGCTGATCTTTCCATCTATCGACATCTGCATGAATAACGTTGTGATTAGCCTGTCCATGTGTCACCTCTAAAACGGAGAATCTGTTTATTCACGCAAAAGAAGCTCATAGTTTCCGCCTTCAAACGTGATGTCATTGCCCTTATCGTCCTTGTAGAACGAAACTTTCTCTGTTCCAGTCTGCCTAAAACCGAGAGAAGTCAACAGCCTGACTGACGGTATGTTGTTCAAGGCGGTACCCGCTATAATATTGACTGCACCTTTGTCTTTCATAATGTCAAGAATTGAGGAAATGCTCTCCCTTGCATATCCTTTTCCGTGATAATTAGAATGGAAGCAGTATCCAATTTCATATCCGCTTTCTCTTTTATTTAAAGCCACATAGCCGATTACAACATCCTGCAAACAGACGGCAAGGAATATATGTTCATCGCCATCTGTAAAGGAAGCCCACTTTGAAATTCTGCGAGAAACGGACTGGTCATCTAAATCATTTGGCTTGTCATATTGCGCATAAATGGATTTCGCTGCATCTTTCCATATAGATTGAATTGCTTCCCAATCATCAGCACGAACTCGCCTGATTGAAAGTCGCTTTGTTTTGATCATGTGTTTGTTCTCCGTGGATACTTGTTTACTGTCAGTTCAACATTTTCTGTCCTGCTCATAGCAATCTCCGTGATGATTCATTTCAGTATTTCCCATCTCGGCTCCTGCTTGGAGCCGATGCGCCGGACATATCCCTTGTCTCTTAAGGAATCCAACGCCCTCTGTACCGTTCTGACCGTTTTGGATATCCTATCGGCAATCTCAACACGTGAAGAATCCGATTTCTGCTTTAGAATAGCAAGGACGGCCATTTCGGTTCCGTTCAAAGTGACATCCAAAGTGACGCTGGGAATGTCACTTTGAAGCTGCGGCCTATACAGCGTGAACTTGAAGCCGAGCTCGTCGCTCTCATAGGAAAAGCGGATTCCGGCATCCTTGCACAAGCTGTTGATACGCTTAAAACCGCTTCCGAACTGTTCGATCGACTTATTGAGGTAAAGGATTTTGGCAATCGTAGCGTTTCGGATTACGGATTCGCAATTTCCCTTTATGTACTCTTCCGGCTTGTGATTGCTGGCATATTCGCCGGGACTGTAAATGGTGATCATTCCGGGATGAATACAAATCTCGTGATTCGTGCGGCCATTGTAAACCGCATGGGCAAAGCTGTTGGCCAAAACCTCTCTGATGACCGCCACGGGAATTTCCGGTATCTCAGTTCTCTCTGTGCCGATGATCTCGCTTCTCCACCGAATGTTTTTCAGTATGTAATCCTCAGCAGTTCCGAGAAGATTATAGATGTTATCCTCAAACAGCTTCATATCAAGGAAAGTGAGCTTTTCGTCCGTCGCAAATATGGCGGCTTTCAGCGTGACGGGATGTGTGCTTCCGAAAAGGTACTCACCCGCATTGTTGAGATTGTCGCCATTGACAAGCCCATACCGTTTGAGGATGACCGGACAAGTATATCTTCCCTCCGGTATTCTTCCGACGGAAACAGCTTTTTGCCAAAACGATTTGACAGCATTCTTATCGACCTGTTTCGTTGAGGCGGCAGAGGGAGATTTTTCCCATTTCTCACGATATTCGTTTGAAACGAAGAAGCTTTTCAGTTCTTCGGGCGTCACCTCCCGATCCTCGTCTGCGGTGCGGAGATAGTACCTTCCCGCGGAGGAATACGGCGTGTTATTGCCGTTGAATTCCACCCTGATCAGATGTTTCCCGTCCAGTACGACTTCTTCAATAGCAGGGTAAATCTGCGGCCGTATGCTTTCATATACGGATCGTGACACGTCTCGGAGCGAGGATTCAGACACATCCTGACCGCAAACGTCCCCATTCGGCTTCACGCCAAAATAGAGCGTTCCGATCCCATGCTTATTCAGAATGGATGATATGGAGATCATCGCTTCTTTCATTTCTCCTGTTGTCTTTTTGAATTCAAGCGTTTCTGTTTCTTTTCCTAAGTTCATATCCTGCCCCTCGCTTTCCGAAGTGACATTATTATACCGCGTAGTGACATCTTTGTCACTATAAAAATATCGGTTTGACCATAAAAATGGACAGCGGGGATTGCTCCCCGCCCCCCGATACCTTATGCGTAGAGCAGATCATGATTCACGATCTCTGTTGCCCTGTTCCGAATATTGTTCATCCGCTGTACCCACAGCATTTGATTCTGCGCCTTGAGCTGTTCGGTGACGCCCTCACGCTCGACCATTTGCGTTATCAGGAGGCGCATTTGCGCCGTTGCCTGTTCGTTGATGTCGGCAAGGTATGTATTCAGCCTGCCGCTGGTCATGAGTTCCATGTACAGAGTTTTGCGCTCCGCCTTGATGTATTGCAGGTGCCGTCGGCCCCAAATGCCGATAGGCCTTTCTTCTTGAGCTGGTACTGTCAAGCATGGGATGTAATAGTCGCCCTGCAGTTCGTACCACAATCCATTACTTTCGTCATAAATGGTCTTTTCCATTGTAAAATCCTCCTGTATAATAGCTCCGTTGATGTATTCGCACATATGTCACAGGCTCCCGATTGCCACACCTTGTTATATTCTGTTATGGGTTTTTCTTGCCCTTGCTTTTGCCCTTATGAGCGGCGCGGGCGTAGTAGAAACGGTGTAACATTTAATAAAGGGATTCGGTGAGCAGATTGCGGAAAATCCTTTGTTTTCAACGGTTTCAGAGGATTTCATTAAAGTCCTATAATCACTGGCGGATGCCTATGATTTCGAGGATTTCAAATCGATATTTACAGAGAAGAAGGATCGAATGAATGAAGTGATTAAACACTGCATGACAAATACCGAAAAGCATGCAGTATTATGAAAGAACACATTCACCGTGAAGGTATTTGATTTCGATAACACGATTTACAGGGGCGAAAGCTCTGTCGATTTTTCATTCTACATGATCAGACATAACAGGAAAATCCTTCGATATGTTCCAACGATTTTGCTGAGCCTTTTTGAGGACAAGATCGCGAAAAGCCGTCAGGGGTAATAATCGGAATTTGTGAGGTTGCTTATGGTGGGAATATCTTTTATTGAGCTTGAATGCTTCTTTACGGCTATTTGGCTGTTATGCAGGATCATTGTATGGATCAGGCAGAGAGGTATCAGCTGGAAACGTGAAGCTATCCTTCTTCTGATGTATATCAATCTGTCGGTCATCATCCGTTTCACTTTCTTTCCCATGTCCCGTGTAAACGGCAGTATACAGCCTTTAATTTTTGACGCGTTGGCGGCATTTCCTTTTCGGGTGAATCTGATCCCGTTTGTGAATCTTTTTGACTACGACAGCAAGAGAGATTTACTGCTGAATGTAATCGGGAATACGGCCATGTTTATTCCAAGCGGCATCGTTCTTCCAATCATCTATAAGAAACTGAATACCTTTTGGAAAGTGCTCGCTGCAGGAGCAATGATATCCATCTGTATTGAGATTATCCAGCTTCCGTTCAGTGTCAGAGCTTCCGATGTGGATGATCTGATTTTGAACGTGCTGGGTGTCGCCATCGGATATGGAATCTACGTGGCAGTGAAGCATCTAAAGCGATAACTTCCAGTTTCGCTCATCGTGTAGGGGGAGGTACTTTTTCTATCTGATACTAAACAAAATATCTTCCGAAAGCCGGGGATTTATGATATAAATAACACCGCTGGTTCCCAATTTTCAGAAATAAGGCAGGGAGGATGGATATGATGAAAAAGACAACGGCTCTGCTCCTGGCAGTATGGATCCTTCTGAGCCTCTGCGCCTGCGGGGGTGCTTCGGAAACGGCACCGGCAGAAACACCGGCGGAAGCTCAAGCTGAAGAAAGCGTGGAGGAGCCGGCAGAACCGCTGAGCCCGCTGGAGCAGCTGAAAAAGGCTTCACCGGCGCATATCTCGCATTGGGGAGTCATTATCAGTACGATCTGAACAACTATGAACTTGCCGAAGAGTGGTATCTGAAAGCCGCAGAAGCCGGCGAGACGCAGGCATACCGCAACCTGGGCATGATGCACATGTATTATACGCACGAATATGAAAAGGCTGAGGAGTGGCTGCTGAAAGCCGCAGAAGCCGGCGAGACGCAGGCATACCGCAACCTGGGCATGATGCACATGTATTATACGCACGAATATGAAAAGGCTGAGGAGTGGCTGCTGAAAGCCGCCGAGACCGGAGACGCGTTCCTCTGCGCAGTAGTCGGGGATTTCTATAACGGAGTAGGCGGCATGGCCATGCTGGATACAGAGAAGGCCATTGAATGGTACACCAAATCCATTGAAACGGACGAACCCAGCCCTTACGGAACTTTTCAGCTCGGGCAGCTCTATTACTTCGGCAACGGCGTCGACAAGGATTATGAAAGGGCGTTCGAGCTTTTCAGCAGAGCCGCTGAGCTCTATGAGGCAAGCAGCAACAATGATGTGATGTACCCAGAAGTGTTGAAACTCATTGGAGAGATGTACCAGGCAGGCAAGGGTGTGGAAAAAGATCTCGAGAAGGCCCAGGAATACTATGATCGGGCTGAGGAGCTGGAGAACTCCTACTAAAGGCACAGACAAAAACTCAAAACAGTTATAAAAAGTGACCGACTTCGCATGAAATCGGTCACTTTTTATGCTGTTTTTCTGATTCAGACAGCGGAACAGAGTATCTTCCGGAAAGCGGACTGCAACTCGCGATCCTGTCCTGCGCCGCACGGGGCGGCAGGCTGGGGAGCTGTGGTCTCACTGTCTCATAAACTTGAAACGAGGTGCCGTCCCCTGTTTCACGTTCCATGCCCATTCCCCTTCACGGCTTCTGTTGGACCGCACTTGCTGCAGGAGCCGCAGCTGCCGCAGGCACCGCAGTCTGCACAGTTACCGCCGCAGGAAGATTTGCCCGCCTTTTTATCCCGGATCATCCCGCGGATTAAAAGCCCTGTGATCAGCGCAATAACGGCAATCAGCAGGATATTGATCAGATTGGCGGAAAGCCATGCAATCATAGAATCACTTCCTTATACAGAGGACGGCAGCGCCGTGAGAATCAATGTATTCATCCCACAGCGCCGCCATATGGAGAGAGTTGTACTCGATTTACTGAACCGTGAGGGTCTGCGCTTCCTTATAGGGCTTGAAGAGCTGCCACAGCAGCAGCGCCAGCATGGCAACCGCAAGGATCAAGCCGATGACATTCATGCCGCCGGTGAAGAGCCGGCCAAGCTGCCAGACGATGAACGCTGTTACCCAGGCAAACCCGCACTGATAGCCGATAGCAAACCAGGTCCACTTCCGGCTGTTCATTTCACGCTTGATAGCGCCGATGGCCGCAAAGCAGGGTGCGCACAGGAGGTTGAAGATCATGAAGGTATAGGCCGCAAGTTTGCCGTGGCCGCCGGAGAACGCATTGAAGTCTTCCGCAACGCGATCCCAGATCTGGTCGCCGTTTTCTTCGAGCTCTTCCTCACCGTCCTGATCGTCATAGGCATACATGATACCGAAGTTGGCAACAACCTCTTCCTTTGCCACCAGGCCGGTCACCGTAGCGGCAGTGGGCTTCCAGTCGCCAAAGCCCAGGGGCTTAAAGACGATAGAGACGGGCTGTGCCACGCGGGCAAGGATAGAATCGTCCATGGGCTCCACTTCGTCCTCGGGTACGCCCATGCGGTTCGCAACAACAGCGATGTATTCGTCAGTGACAACACTGTCATCCTCGTACAGATCATCGACCATGCCGAAGCGGCCGTTGACAGAGCCAAAGCTGGTGAGGAACCAGATAACAATGGAGGAGATTACGATGACAGAACCGGCTCTCTTGATAAAGGACCAGCCGCGCTCCCAGGTGCCGCGGAGGACGTTGCCCCATGCGGGCAGGTGGTATGCGGGAAGCTCCATAACGAAGGGGGCGGGATCGCCGGCGAACATCTTTGTCTTCTTCAGCATGATACCGGAGAGGACGATGGCCGCAATGCCGATAAAGTAAGCGGAGGTTGCAACCCAGGTGCTGCCGCCGAAAAGCGCACCGGCGATGAGGCCGATGATGGGCATCTTCGCACCGCAGGGGATGAATGTTGTGGTCATGACCGTCATGCGGCGGTCACGTTCGTTTTCAATGGTACGGGAAGCCATAACGCCGGGGATGCCGCAGCCGGTGCCGACAAGCATCGGGATGAAGCTCTTGCCGGAGAGGCCGAAGCGGCGGAAGATCCGGTCCATAATGAAGGCGATACGTGCCATATAGCCGCAGTCTTCCAGCAGGCAGAGCATCAGGAACAGGACGAGCATCTGCGGTACGAAGCCAAGCACCGCACCGACACCGGCGAGAATACCGTCGGAGATCAGGCCGACAAGCCAGGGAGCAACATTCCAGCTCTCAAGGATGGCACGGGAGCCGTCGGTCAGCCAGGCGCCGCCAAGAACATCGTTTGCCCAATCGGTCAGGAAGGTACCGATGGAGATACCGCCGTCACCGATCGGAGCGCCCATGGAGAGGGCATAAACCAGCCACATAACCACTACAAAGATCGGAAGCGCGAGGATACGGTTGGTCACGATCTTGTCGATTTTATCGGAAGCAGAGAGCTGGCCTTTTCCTTTTTTCTTGTAGATGCCCTTGAGCATCTGGCCAATGTAGATATAGCGCTCGTTAGTGATGATGCTCTCCGCGTCATCGTCCAACTCTTTCTCTGCGGCAGCAATATCGTTTTCGATATGGGCTTTGACTTCGGCGGAGATCTTCAGGCTCTCCATGACCTTTTCATCGCGCTCGAAGAGCTTGATGGCATACCAGCGCTGCCGCTCCTCAGGCAGGTTGTGTACCGTAACTTCCTCGATATGGGCCAGCGCGTGCTCGACCGGTCCGGAGAAGCTGTGCTGCGGGATGGTCTTGCCGGTTTTCGCAGCCGCAATCGCGGCCTTGGCGGCCTCATTGACACCGTCACCCTTCAGTGCGGAGATCTCGACGATCGGGCAGCCAAGCTGGCGGCTCAGTTCTTTGACATTGATGCTGTCGCCGGCTTTTCTGACCAGGTCCATCATGTTCAGGGCAATGACAACGGGAATACCAAGCTCGGTGAGCTGCGTTGTCAGGTAAAGGTTTCTCTCAAGGTTCGTGGCATCCACGATGTTCAGAATGGCGTCCGGCTTTTCCTCGATGAGGTAATTCCGCGCCACGACTTCTTCCAGCGTATAGGGTGAAAGCGAATAGATGCCGGGCAGGTCGGTCAGAACAACCTCTTTGTCGACAATCAGCTTGCCTTCCTTCTTCTCAACCGTAACGCCGGGCCAGTTGCCGACGAACTGGTTGGAACCGGTCAGCTTATTGAACAGCGTAGTCTTGCCGCTGTTCGGGTTGCCCGCGAGGGCAATACGCAGTTGTTTATCCATCTTCCTTCTCCTTTATTCGACTTCGATCATTTCCGCGTCTGCCTTGCGCAGGCTGAGCTCATAATCGCGAACATTCAATTCAATCGGATCGCCCAGCGGAGCGAGCTTGCGGACATAAACCTCGACTCCTTTGGTGATGCCCATGTCCATGATCCGGCGTTTGACCGCGCCTTCTCCGTGAAGCTTGACGACCTTGACGGTTTCGCCGACTTTAGCGTCTCTGAGTGTTTTCATCCTCATTTCTCCTTATCTTCATTTTGATCAAACCATGATTTTGGAAGCCATCTCCCTGCTGATGGCCACACGGGATTCCTTGATTTTCACGATCAGATTGCCACCGATGGTGTTCATCACCGTAACAGCGCCGCCAACCGTAAAGCCCATATCCTCCAGATGTTTTTTCATCTCGGGGCTTCCGCCGACTCGCTTGATGATGGTCTCCTCACCAGCATCTGCCAATATCAGGGGCATCATCGCGTCCCCTCCTCTCTTTTGAGCGTCCTCATTTATTAAACGGCTCTAACCTGAAAGGCCAAAAAACGGTTAACTCTCCTTAACCTGTGCGTAGTTTAACACCTTTAATCTCAGTTGTCAATGCCTAACTTTCAATTATGGTTTTGCCTTGCTTTTCCGCCTTATGCGTGGTATTTTATAATCGGGTGATGACAATGAATATTCATAAATCGGCGGAAGACTATCTGGAAGCAATGCTCATGCTCAAGGAAGAGCGCGGCTATGTCCGCTCCATTGATGTAGCGGAGAAACTGGGCGTAACCAAGCCGAGTGTCAGCTATGCCACCAAGCGGCTGAGAGAGAACGGATATATTGCCTTCGATCCCGCGGGAATGATTGTGCTGCTGGAGCCGGGGCTGGAAATTGCCGAGCGCATGTATGAGCGCCATAAGCTTCTGACGGAGCTGCTCATCGGGCTGGGCGTCACACCGGAAACCGCACGGAAAGACGCCTGCGAGATTGAGCATGACCTGAGTGTAGAGAGCTTTGACGCGATCCGCAGGCACGTTCAGGAACATCGATAAATTTCAAAACAAACGGAAGTCTGTTCCGATTCTCCGAAGAAAAAGCAACAGGTCGACACATGATACGTCGATCTGTTGTTTTTTGTTCGTTTCTGACTTTTACACAGAAGAAAGGGCCTCCGCAATTGTTATGAGAAGCTGCAGGACAAACCGGACGAAAACTGTTCTATCCGATTACCCAGCTCCGCCTTCAGGAAATTGAACGCATGCTCACCTGTACAGTGGCCGGTTAAGATATGCTCAATGGCTGTTCGCCCAATCCCCTCGCACAGGTCTGTCAATTCCTCATCTGTCATTTTATAGAGATGCAGGCCACCTACGTAGGCCCAGATGTCGTCCCGTCCCAGCATTTCCCGTACGTCAGCAAGAATATTGGAAAGTCCTGTATGAGAACAGCTGTTAAAGATGACAAGGCCCTTTTCCGTCTCTATGACCAGACTCTGTTCATGCGAGAAATCATCCGGGCAGAACTCATCGCGACAAAGCACATACAGCTCATTGCGCAGCGCAATCGGAGAATAATCCGCCTTCCGATGCGGAACCAGCCAGATCCCATCCGCAATCTGCTGCGTTCCGCTTACATATTGAATTCGCGCTTCAAACTCTTTCAGGATTCCCTTGCGGATGCCGTTATACCTCATGATACCGTCTTTCACGCCGTAACAGGTCTCCCCGGCTCCGTCACGCACGAAGAAAGGCGCTTTTTGATTCCGTGAAAAGAAAGCATCCAGTCCGTCCGCATGGTCATAATGCGCATGGGAAAGCACACCCATGTCAATCCCGGCAAGATCGATGCCCAGGCGCGCCGCATTCTCTGTAAAGAGTCCGCTTGCGCCGGTATCCAGCAAAATCTTCCTGCCGTCCGCCGAAATCAGGATGCTCAGCCCCCATTCACTGTGGAGCGGTTCTGCGGCCACATTGTCGATCAGCACAGTCATTTCCAGTTTTCGAACCATAACAGTCCCTCCAGCTTTCCTGTTCGTTTTTCATTTTGATCGGCGGATCTCATACCCTCACTCTGGCAGACTCTGTCACGGCACCGCTCTCATCTCAGAGCATTGTTTTCTTTCCCTATCCGGAAAAACACCGGAAGCATTCTGTTCTTTCGGCCACCAAAGTCAGAGAGGAAAGCGAAATCTGCTCAGAAGACAATGGCACCCGGTTTAACATCCGGATCATGGCTGCACAGTACAGCGGCACAGCCGGGGTCTGCTGCCATGTCGGCAATCCAGCGCAGGCTCTTCTTCTGCCACTCCCGGGCAAAGCCAAAACCCGGGGCAATCATCTCCTGCCAGTTGCGGGGAGAAAAGGCAGCGTCCGCTGTGAGAAGGGCAAAGCGTTTTCCATCTCGAATTACGATCGCAGCCTGACCTTCCGTATGGCCGGGAACATTGACCAATTGAACGCTCTCATCTCCAAACAGGTCAATGACCCAATGGTTTGGACCGAGTGACGAACCGCGGTAAAATGGGCGTTCCATGGGATACCGGATCCACAGATTCTGCGGCTGCCGCGTCTTGAATACGGTGCGGCAGGACCAGTAGTATTCATATTCCGGAAGGACAATATGCTTTGCTTTGTTTACATGCCTTAATCCGGAGACATGATCCGGGTCCAGATGTGTCAGGAGCACATAGTCCAGATCTTCCGCCCGGATCCCCATCGCTGCCAGCTGCTCATGGACCGCCATTCTCTCCGGAAGGGCAGGATGGAAAAGCGCCGTCAGGTGGGACGGGAGGACGGCAGATGCCGCTTTCAGATCATACACGCCCCGGGGGCTTATCTCCCGACACCAGCCCGTGTCCACAAGGAGCAGGCCTTTCGGATGCTCAATCAGGTAGGTGAAAACAGGAAGCGTTATTCTTTTCTCATCCGCAGCGGTAAGCTGCTTTGTCTTCTCAATCAGGTCAAATCGTCTGCCATAGGGAACCGTCGGGTCTACGGAAATGCTCCCGCACTGCAGTACATGAATCTTCATGGAATCATCCTTTGTTTTATGAATGTGTCAGATTTCCCAGGTATCCGATGATATTGTCGCTGATTTCTCCGGTCAGCGCACCATTGTAATTGCAGATAAAAGTGCCCGCGATGAGAATCATCATGGCCTCTGCCTCATGTTTGCCGACCTCCGGTCCGTAGATGGCGATCAGGCACTGCTCCATGGTCTCGCGCCACTCGCGAAATTCTGCCCTGACCAGATCGGCGACCACATCGCTATAATGTGCCAGCACGTAGGTCTGCGTCGTGGCATTCGGGCGCTGCTCGCCCTCCTCGCCTCGCGCGACGTAAGACATGAAGGCATTCATATAGGCGAGATTGCTCTCGTAGTTAGTGCGCGGGTGCGTCGCGAACCAAAGCTTGCATTTCTCAGTCATGAAGTCCCTGGTATAACGCAGATAGCTCACGACCAGATCATCCCTGCTCTCAAAATAGTGCAGAAGTTTGGGGTGTGACATCCCGGCCTCCTCCGCAATATCCCGCAGCGTGATCTTCATCATGGGCTTTTTCTCAATGCAGCGCTCGAAGGCCATCAGAATCTCCATCCTGACGGCTTCTTTATCGACGATTAAAGGCATCACAATCCCTCACTTTCAGAGAAAGTATACTCAGATCTCAGCGTAAAAGCAAGAGACCGCCGATCAGCATTTTCAATCCCATCGAGGTAACCAACACCGCGCCGAGCTTCCGGAGATACTTTGTCCACTTTTGCGGCAGCAGCGCACCGAGAGAGGCAAAGAGCAGCATCAGCGGCACCGTTCCGAGTGCGAAGGCCAGCATCAGTATTGCGCCTTTCGCCGCGCTGCCTGAGGACATGGCACAGAGCCAGGCGGCGTACAGCGCGCCGCAGGGCATCAATCCCGTCAGCAGGCCGACTATCAGCGGTGTCCGGCGCCGGAGCCTGTCCGGCAGTCGGCAGACTGTTCCCGATTCTCCCGGGAGGGACGGCAGCACGGGCAGAAGTCCCCACATGTTGAGACCCAGCAGAGCCACGGCAAGGCCGATCATGGTAAACAGCATTGACTTCATGCTGAGGGTGTAGTTCAGCACCGTGCCCAGCGCGCCAAAGGCAGCGCCCAGCGCCGTGTAGGAGAGCGTACGCCCGCCGTTGTATGACAGTGCCGCGCCGAGATGCGCCTTTCGTCCCTCCCGTCCGTGACAGGCGGAGAGCAGGACACCGCCGCACATGCCGAGGCAATGCGGGCTGGTCGAAAGACCAAGCAGAAACAGCGCCCCGAAGCTTGCGCTGCCAATCTCCGGCGAGGCTCCACCCCAGCAGAACAGCAGCCAGACGAGCAGGACGGTAAGCGCAGCACAGCCCAGGTCGAGCAATCGCTCGACAAGGCTGCGTTCACCGGTGTCATAACCGAGTGACCTGATGCGCCTCTCCATCTCTTCCGGTGTAAGCAGGGCAGGATCGTAGCTGACCACAGCGAGCGCCCTGCGGTAGCTGACGTTTGCACGGATAACGCCTTTTGTCCGCAGCAGCATGCCGGAGATTTCATCGGTGCAGCTCCGGCAGATCATACCGCGGATCCTGATTTCACAGCTTTCCGTTTTCATCCGCTGCCTCCACTTTATTCAGCTGCATTGAGTGCAGCAGAATGCCGTTAGACGAGAGCGTCATGGCCGCCGCGGCGATCGAGGGATTTACGATCCCGCAGGCAGCGACGGGGATACAGATCAGGTTGTAAAACAGCGCCCAGCCGAGGTTTTGCCGCACTGTTCTTCGGGCAGCTCCGGCAAGACGCAGCGCCTGCGGCACCCGACCGATACGCCCTCCCGGAAGCACCGCATCCGCGCACTCAATCGCGACATCGGTTCCCGTTCCCATGGCAATCGCAAGATCGGCTTCCGCCATGGCCGGGGCATCATTGATTCCGTCCCCCACCATGGCAACACGGCTGCCTTTCCTTTTCAGGCGTGTGATCTGCGCAGCTTTTTCTTCCGGTTTGACCTCAAAGAGAACGTGCTCGATCCCGCATTCGCCCGCGATGCGCCTTGCCGTTTCCTCCTTATCGCCGGAGATCATCCAGACATCCAGTCCGAGTGCACGGCAGGCGTCAACAGCGTTTCTTGCGTCCTTACGGAGAGGATCCAGGACACCCGGCTCCACGCGCCCCTCAGTCAGCGTACCGGTCTTATCAAAGACGACCGTATCAACCCCCCAAGCCTTTTCGATGGCCGAGGCGTCCTTGAAGAGAATCCCCAGCTCGGCTGCCCGTCCGGACGCTGTCATCAATGCGGCAGGCGTGGCAAGGCCCAAGGCGCAGGGGCAGGCGATCACCAGCACACCGCAGACGGTCGAGACCGCCTTGCCCCAGTCACCGGGGGCAAGCTGGAAGAACCAGAGAGCGAAGATCAATGCGGCCAGCACAATCACGGAGGGAACAAAGATCGAGGCGATCCTGTCCGCGAAACGCTGTACCGGCGCTTTTTCACTCTGCGCGCGGCGCACGAAGGCCGCCATCTGCTGCAGGGTCGAATCTTCCCCGACAGACGTCGCCGTGTAGGTAACCTTGCCCTCGCGGTTGAGCGTTCCTCCGGTGATGCTGTCGCCGGGGTACTTTTCCACGGGGATGCTCTCGCCGGTCAGAAGGGACTCATCCACGAGGCAGCTTCCTTCGAGAATCGTTCCGTCGGCAGGGATGCGCTCGCCCGGGCAGAGAAGGATCGTGTCGCCGGAGACGATCTCCGCTACGTCGATTTCCGTTTCTTTTCCATTGCGCAGCACGATTGCGGTCCTGGGCTGCAGGCGCAGGAGGCTGCGCACCGCCTCGCCGCTTTGATAGATCGCCACCGATTCCAGATAACGTCCGAAGAGCAGCAGCGAGATCAGCACCCCATCGCAGAGATAATAGAGTTTGATGTTCTCCGTCACGGTAAAGACGACGACCGTGCTGTAAGCGTAGATCGCCGTGGTGGACAGCACCACAAGCAGGTCCATGCCTACTGTGCGGTTCTTCAAGCCACGAATCGTGTTTCGGACAAAGTACTGTCCCGGGCCGAACTGCAGCGCCGTTGCCAGCACGAACTGAAAGTGCGGCGGAAGATCCCAGAGAAGCGGCATGCTCAGCGCGGTCGAAATAATCAGCAGCCGGAGCAGACGGAAGCGCTGCTTGAGCTCCTCCGCCTCGTCTCCATATACCTCGCAGCCGCAGCCAAGGATGACACTCCCGGAATTATCCAACTTTCGCTTCCTTTTTCAGACGCGCCCAATGCCGAAAGCCGATCACGGCGCAGGGCACACAGCAGGGCACCATATGAAACAGCAGTACCCAACTCAGCCAGTCAACACCCTGATAGTAATTCCCCTGATAAGTGACACCCTTCATCAAGGCAAAGTAGGAAAAGTTCCACACACCCCACAGCCCCGTAGCTGAGCCGAAGAGATGGAGCCCCAGGAAGGACGCCGGTGTGAAAATGCCGCCGATCGCCCCAACGAGCGTAGCGGACATGCGGCGGGACTTGGCAAGAAAGATCGTGACAACAGGAAAGATGTACACGGTGAGGTTCAGCGCCCAGAGGGAAAGAGGAATGGTATAGCCCCAGTTGAGCGCCTGACGGATATGATCGCCGTCATGGATCAGTACAGCGATGACCATAATGATCCCGCAGACGAACATGGTATGTGCGGTTTTTTCATCCAGCTTCCTGTCGAGCATGGCAGCGGTTTGCTTATCGGACATGAAAATGCCTCCTTTTAAAATTACCGTTTGGTTATTGTTGACCATTTGGTAATTATAAAATAACACAACATCTTCTTCTCTGTCAAGAGAAGAATCAGGTCCGATTTAAAGATACTTTCCAGTCACACTCTCCGCGCAGTTTCTGATTTCTTCCGGTGTTCCGCAGGCAACGACCCTGCCGCCATCCTCGCCGCCCCCCGGCCCCATGTCAATGATGTAGTCGGCAGCGCGGATCACGTCCAGGTCATGCTCAATTACGATGACGGTCGCGCCATGGTCGATCAGCGTCTGAAATACATTCAGCAGCGTTTCCACATCTTTCGGGTGCAGCCCGATGGTCGGCTCATCGAAGACAAAAACGGAATCATCCTGCTGTCTGCCCATCTCAGAGGCCAGTTTCAGCCGCTGTGCCTCGCCTCCGGACAGGCCCGGAGTCTCTTCGCCAAGGGTCAGATAGCCCAGTCCCAGATCTCGGAGGATCTCCAGTCTCGGTCGAACGGCGTTCATTTCACCACAGAATTCCAGAGCGGTATTAATGTCCATGTCCATCAGCTCGGGCAGAGACCGCTCTTCCCCGGACTTGTTTTTATAGTGAATCTTTTTGGCAGCTCTGCTGTAACGCGAGCCACGGCAGTCCGGGCAGGGAATATCCACGTCCGGCAGGAACTGAACATCCAGCGAGATCTGGCCCGTTCCGTCACAGACCGGGCAGCGAAGCGAGCCGGTGTTATAGGAGAAATCCCCCGCTTTATAACCGTGCTGTCTGGCAGCTTTGGTCCGCCCGTAAATCTTTCTCAGCTCGTCGTGGACGTTCGCGTAAGTGGCAACCGTAGAGCGGACATTGATGCCGATGGGCGTCGCGTCGATCAGCTTGACATGTCGGATGCCCTCCGCTTCAATCCTCTTCACGTGCTCCGGCATCTTCTTCCCGCTGCAGAGAGCATCCAGCGCCGGAACCAGACTCTCCAGAATCAGCGTCGTCTTTCCCGAGCCGGAAACACCGGTAATAACGGTAAGCCCGGTCTTCGGAATACGAACGGAAAGGGGCCTGACGGTATGGATCGCATCCGTCTCCATGAAAATGTCGCCGTTAGAAAAGACGCTTTTCCGGCGGACGGGCGTCTGTTTCCCCGAGAGATACCTGCCGATCACGGAAGACTCAGCATTCTCGATGTCTTCGATCGTCCCTTCGGCGATGACCGTACCGCCTTTCGCGCCCGCTTCCGGTCCCATTTCAATGAGCCAGTCCGCCTCTCTCAGGATCTGCGTATCGTGATCGACCAGCAGAACGGAATTCCCGTCCCGTACCAAATCATGCATGACGCCGTTGAGGCCCACGATGTTGGCAGGATGCAGGCCGATGGACGGCTCGTCCAGGACATACAGCACACCCGTTGTCCGGTTGCGCACCGCGCGGGCCAGCTGCATCCGCTGCCGCTCGCCGGTGGACAGGGTGGAGGAAGCTCTGTCCAGTGTCAGATAGCCCAGTCCCAGCTCCATCAGACGCGCGGCGACTTCCAGATAGGACTCGCAGATATTCTGCGCCATCGGGCGCATCTCCGCCGGAAGAGAAGCCGGAACCTGCCTCACCCACGCGACAGAATCCTTCAGGCTCATCTCACAGGCCTGATCAAGAGAGAGCCCCAACAGCTTCGGCGCTCTGGCAGCATCCGACAGTCTTGTGCCGTGACATGTCGGACAGATGTCTTCCCTGAGAAACTTTTCCACCCGTTTCATGCCTTTTTCATCTTTGACCTTGTTCAGGGCATTGAGCACCGTGGCTGTCGCGCTGTAATAGGTGAAGTCCATCTCCCCTGCCGTGGCGGTATCCGCCTTTTTCGGCCGGTAGAATATGTGCTTCTTCTCCATCGGACCGTCATAGACGATCTCTTTCTCCCGATCTGTCAGATCCCGGAACGGGATGTCGGTACGCACCCCCATTGCCCGGCAGACATCGGTCATCAGCGACCACATCAGACTGTTCCACGGAGCCACTGCCCCATCGTCGATGGAAAGATTTTCATCCGGGACGAGTGTACTGCGGTCCACCGTCCGGACCGTCCCTGTCCCGCCACAGCACTTGCAGGCTCCCTGCGAATTGAAAGCGAGCTCCTCCGCACCGGGTCCGTAAAAATGCTCGCCGCATTCCGGACAGACGATCTCCTGCATCAGCGCGACCTGGAATCCCGGCTTCACGTAGTGACCGTTCGGGCAGCGGTGGGAGGAAAGCCGCGAAAACATCAGGCGCAGGCTGTTTAAGAGTTCCGTTCCTGTACCAAAGGTCGAACGAATGCCCGGCACCCCCGGCCGCTGGTGCAGCGCCAGGGAGGCGGGGACATACAGCACTTCATCCACATCGGCGCGGGATGCCTGAGTCATCCTCCGTCTGGTATAGGTGGAAAGGGATTCGAGGTACCTTCTGGATCCCTCCGCATAGAGGACACCCAAAGCAAGGGAGGACTTTCCCGAGCCGGACACTCCCGCGATCCCGACAATTTTATGAAGCGGGATATTTACATCAATGTTCTTCAGATTATGGACGCGGGCGCCCCTGACCTCGATAGCTTCCGGTTGACGATCCATGCGATACCGCCTTTCTTCCTGCTGCTTTTTATGTATTTTACCATATTCCGTTCCTGATGAAAAAGCAATCCTGAAATAATAAGAAACTTCCGTTTGACGACAATTCGTCGCCAGGCGGAAGTTCTCTCTTTCCCATCGCAAAGTGATCAGGAATGTATTTATAAAATGGGATCCCGGGATCAGCATCATTTCTATCTGTCTCCCGGCAGCATATGATAAAGAATCCCGGCTAATTCCGCCGGAGTTTCCACGCAGCCGTTTTCCAGCCAGCGCCTCGTAAGGGCTACAAAACCCGCCCGGATATATTCGTAATAGTACCGCATATGTGCTTCGTTCTCAACATGGTGAGCCTGAAACATCGGGACAAACTGATGTTCCCACACGTATTGGATGCTTTCTCCCGCAAACACGGCATCCCCTCTGCTCAGATAAACCCGATAAAAATGCCGATTCTGCCCGACATAGACAAGCAGCTGCTCCAGCAGCGCAGGGGACCTGGTCAAATCCGCCAGCGGCGAGTTTCTGTCCGCAATGGACTGGTACAGACCGTGCTGGATCTCTCGCTCCACAGTCTCCATCAGCGCATACACATCGGCGTAGTGCCGGTAGAAGGTCGAGCGGTTGATCCCCGCACGTTCGCAGAGTTGGCCCACTGAGGGCACCAGCTCCTGCTCCAGATCCTGAAGCAATGCCTCGCGAAGTCGTTTTTCCGTTTCCCTGTGAAGCTGATTGTTGGCGGTGTTCATGTCAGTTCCCTTCTTGTTTCCTGCCAGGCACGCCAGAACAGCACTGCGGCAATCATCGCGGCGCCGATATCCGCGGCCATATGCGCGGCTGCAAGCCCAATAAAACCGTACACCGCGTGCATCAGATAGAGTAGGGGGATCAGGAGCAGCCCCTGCCGCAGCAGAGAGACGATGATCGCGCTTTTTGCCTTTTTGGTGGCCTGAAGAAAGTTTGTGCTGAGATAAACCAGACCCAGGAAGGGCGCGCCGGCCATTACATAGAGCATGTACCGCTCGCCCATGGCGGCAACCACCGCTTCCTTGAGAAAGAGCGAGATGATAACGTGGCGGAATGTAAAGCACAGCAGCATGGTTCCGATCCCGATACACCCGGTCAGAAGTGCGGTTTTCCGAAGAACTTCTCTGAGTCTCAAAAGATTGCGGGAACCATAGTTGTAAGCCATCAGCGGCTGTACGCCCATGCAGATGCCCATCTGCACCATGGAGATCAGCATGCTTGCCTTGCCAGCGGCGGCAGCTGCGGCAATCGCGTCTGTACCGTGCAGAGAGAGAAGATGGTTCGAGAAGGTGGAAGCAAAGCCGGAGAGCACCGTGCTGGCCGCGTTGGGGACACCCAATACCATGATCGGGAATATTTCTGCCGGCGCAACCAGTGCCCGTTTCGGATCAAGGGAGATAACGGAAGCGTGCTTCTTCACGAAGAGTACATAATACACAGAGCTGGCAATATTGCCGATTACGGTCGCCACTGCAGCTCCGGCAACACCCCAGCCGAACACGAGAATAAACAGGGGGTCCAGGATCAGGTTGACCAGGGTCCCGAGCATGTTGCCGAGCATTCCCTCCCGGACGGCGCCTTCCGCACGGACCATCATCCCCATGGAGGAGGGGATCAGCATGAAGACCGTTCCGCCTGTGAGAATGCGCAGGTAAGTCTGGGAATCCTTCCACATATCCGGCTTGGTACCAAGCATCTTCAGAAGCGGCGTCTGGGATAAAAACAGGAGCAGCATTACCACAAAGCCGAGCGCAACGGCGCTGTAGAAGCAGAGGCTGGCCGCGTTCTTTGCTTTTTCGGTGTCTCCCGCGCCGAAGGCGTTGGCGATCACTGTGCTGCCACCCACCCCGATCATCGTTGCCAGCGCCATGATGATACTGAACACCGGGCTGATGATGGATACCGAGGCGACCTTGGCCGTATCTCCCAGCTGGGCAATGAAAAACATATCCGCCAGGTTGTAGAAGATCATGATCACGATCGTCAGCAGCGCCGGGATCGCCATGGAAAAAATCGCACGCCAGACGGACTGCTCCTTAAAGAGCTTTTCGTATTTTGACGATTTCGTGTCCATCTGTGATCCCCCTTGTTTTGCTGGCTCTATTATATCGCAAGGCGGTCACCTGCACAAGAAACAATATTGCGATATTTGTTGCAATAATCGTTTTCTCTCAGCCGAAATCTCTCATACTGCAAAAAACGCAGCCGACTCCTTTTCAGAGCCGGCTGCTGTTATTATTCTCATTGAGGAGACATCAGCTTCTTTTGAGTCGACCCCTTCAGATTTGCCCAGGCGGTTGATGGCGGTTGTCGTTGTGTATCTCCTTCGTTACAGAACTTGTTCCGCCTGGGCGGCGGCGCTGACGGTCTCGGCCACTGGAACATCCGCGTAGGCAGAGGGCTCCGGTTCAGGGAGCGACTGCATGGTGGCGTGCATGCTTTCCGCTATTCTACGTCAATGAAACCGATACAGAGATCATTTACATTGGTTCCTGTGGGACCGGTGATGATCAGCCCGTCGATGGCCTTTAGCGCATGATAGGCGTCATTGTCCTGCAGCACCTGATGCAGATCCAGCCCGGCGGTCTTCAAAGCGTCATAGCTGTCGCCGTCGACGTAGCCACCCGCCGCGTCGGTGGGGCCGTCCGTTCCGTCGGAGCCCACGCTGAGCACGGCGGCATTTTTCATGCCCCGCAGCCCCTCAGCAGCTGCCAGTGCCAGTTCCTGATTCCTTCCGCCGAGCCCATGACCTGTCAGATGTACGACAGTCTCACCACCCGCCAGAAAAGCAAGCTTTTTCCCTTCTCTTGTATGACTGCGGAGAACGGATGCCAGAAAGCGGCCCGCCTCCCGTGCCTCACAGTCGAGCTGATCGGAAAGAAATACGGTCTCATAGCCCATGCTGCGGCAGGCGTCCCCTGCCGCGCGGCAGAGTTCCCGCACACTGCCCACGACCTGAGCATTTACGTTGGAAAGCTCTTTCGGCGTTTCTTCAAGCAGGCAGGCTCTCGCATCCTCGGTCATGCGTAGCGCGTATTTTTCCGCGATGGCCAGCGCGTCAGCACTCGTTGCGCTGTCAGGACTGACAGGGCCGGAAGCGATCATGTCCAAGGGGTCGCCCAGAATGTCCGAGAGAATGATGGCCTCCACCTTCGCAGGCATACAGTGGGCGGCGAACTTCCCGCCCTTCACTGCGGACAGGCGCTTACGGATCGTGTTGATTTCCACGATGTCCGCCCCGCAGGCGAGAAGCCGGTGGGTAATATCCTGCAATTCTTCCAAGGGGATCAGCGGCTTCTCGAACAGGGCGCTGCCTCCGCCGGAGAGCAGGAACAGCACCGTGTCATCCTCGCGGAGATCCGCCGTCAGCTTCAGCACGGCTTCCCCTGCCAGCACGCTGTTTTCATCCGGCACCGGATGGCCAGCCTCGAAGCAGCACAAACCGTCAACGGGACCGTCAAAGTGTCCGTATTTACTGATGACAATGCCATCCGTCACCGGGGCAGACAGGGCACTCAGCGCAGCCTGAGCCATGCGCGGCGCAGCTTTACCGGCGGCAATCAGGAAGACACGGTTGGAAAACCGCTTCCCTAACAATGCCCGGCGCACCGCTCCTTCCGGCATCACAGCGTTAATCGCGGTATAAGCGGCTTTCTCCGCATCGATCCGCAGTTTGTGATTCATAGCCAACCTCCTTTTGCGAAACAGCCCCGGCTTTTGCCGGGGCTGAAATTGTTTTTGTTTATCGGCCGATCTGAATCCCGGTCAGATATTCATAATACTGGGCGATGGCACTGTGATCTTTGTTCCCGCCCTCATGGTTGTGCATCCACTGGAGAATTTCCTGCACGGAAGCAGTCATGGGGACCGGCGCGCCGACGGCGTGGGCACAGTCAAGTGCGTTATTCAGATCCTTGATGTGCAGGTCAATCTTGAAACCGGGCTTGTCGTTACCCGCGATCATCATGGGCGCTTTGGCATTCATGACGGTAGAGCCGGCGAGCCCGCCCTTGATGGCATCAAATACCAGATTGGGATCCACACCCGCCTTCTGTGCCAGAGTCAGTGCCTCAGCAAGAGCCTGAATATTGCAGGCTACGATGATCTGGTTGGCAAGCTTTGTGGTGTTGCCCGCTCCAACATCGCCGCAGAGCACAACGGAGGAACCCATGGCACCCAGCATCTCTTTGTATTTGTCAAAAACATCCTGCTTGCCGCCGACCATGATTGACAGCGTGCCGTCAATGGCCTTGGGCTCACCGCCGGAAACCGGGGCATCCAGCATCTCAATACCGTATTTGCTGACCTCCGCACAGAGTTCCTTGGAATCCACGGGATTGATGGAGCTCATATCGATAAAAGTGCTGCCCGCCTTCATGTGGGCGGCAACGCCTTTTTCACCCAGCATGACGCTCTTGACCTGCGGACCGTTGGGGAGCATGGTAATGACCACGTCGCAGTTCTCCGCCACTTCAAGATAACTGCCGGCCTTGGCCCCGGCAGCGACAACCGGCTCACACTTGACCATGTTGCGATTGGATACCGTTACGTCATACCCTGCCTTCAGGAGATTCAAAGCCATGGGCTTTCCCATGATGCCCATTCCGATAAAACCGATTTTCATATACAAAAACTCCTTTACCGTATTGATGGGTTCATTATATCGGCCTTCCGGGGAGAAGTATATTCAGTTTTTTGCTATCCTGTCTTGAAATGTGCTATAGTTATAATAAACTGAAGAGCAGAAAACTACAGGAAACGGATCAGAATGAATCCGTGATCAGCCAGGACGGAATGTATCTTCAGGTTACATAGCTTCCAAGGAAGGCAAGACTCTGCTTTGGCATTCTTGTCTGCGTCGCGCGGTCTACGGCAATGAGGCCAAAGGTCATCGAAAAGCCCTTCTGCCATTCGAAGTTGTCCATCAGGCTCCAGTACATATAGCCCTTGACCGGGAGACCGTCGTTTACGCAGTTCTCCACACCGCCAAGCGCACGGCGGATAAACTCCACGCGGCGGGTATCATCCGAAATCGCCACGCCGTTTTCCGTGACGATCAGATCGCCTTTGAAGTCCTCGTGCACACGGCGGAGCACGTGCTCCAGCGCCTCGGGATAGAACTCATAGTCCATCTGCGTCAGCTCCGCACCCTCCGGGCAGGGCAGCTGTCCCTGCGGGCCGTACTGTGTGCGGGTGTAGTTCTGTACCCCGAGAAAATCATCGTTCTCAATATACGGCAGATAGTGCCGGAACTCTTCATCCCAGGCTGCCTCAGCGAAGCTCTCGCCGCCCGGCAGTGCCTGCAGATCATGCATGGAGAGCGTGAGGCCGACTTTGATATTCGGATACAGCGCCTTGATGGCAGCCTTTGCCGCCTGATGCGCACGGAAGACCAGCTTATCACCCTCCGGCGTGCGGGAAGAGACGAAGATCTGCGGCTGCGGTGTGCCGAAGGCCTGCGCATTCTCCATCGCCGCATATTTCATGTTCTCCATCATCTTCTCGAAGTTCATGCCAACCTGTACGGTGCCTTCGGCCTTCTTCGCGCCGGAGGCTGCCGCTTTTTTTGCCTGCTCGGCCATGAGCTTAAAACGCTTGGAAATGGCCGCCAGCTGCAGGCCCATATTGGCCTCGTTGATGGTGCAGATGTAGTTGAGCTCTCCGCCCAGTTTTTCGGTCACATACGAGGCGTAGCGGCGGAAGTACCCGATTGTTGTCTCCGCTTCCCAGCCTCCCTCGCGGATCAGCCATGCGGGAGAGGTAAAATGCAGCAGCGTCACGACGGGCTCCACGCCGTTGGCTCTGCAGCAGGCGATGACTCTGCGGTAATGTTCAAGCTCATTTTCATCAAATCTGCCTTCTTCCGGTTCGATGCGCGCCCATTCCACAGAGAAGCGATAGGCGTTCAGTCCCGCATCCGCAAGCAGTTTGATATCCTCTTCGTAGCGGTGGTAGTGATCGCACGCCTCGCCGCTCGGCTCAGTGAAGCTCGTGTGCGGCAGATGTTCCTGAATCCAGTAGTCGCTGTGGATATTGTTGCCTTCTACCTGATGCGCCGCCGTCGCCGCGCCGATCAGGAAACCCTTCGAAAATGCCATGTTGTTTCCTCCTTACCGTGTTAAGCACCTGTTCTCGTTGCTGTCCATGACTTTACGAATAGGAACAAATCGCCATATCAGGGAATAATTTCACCGTTGCAGGCGATGATGCTTTGATAATACTTTGCAGAATCCTTCAACGTCCGTTTCTGTGTCCGATAATCCACATAGACGAGCCCGAAGCGTTTGTCGTATCCCTCAGCCCACTCCATATTGTCCATAAAGCTCCAATAGGTGTAGCCGAGAACGGGGATTCCCTCCTCCACAGCTCTCTTTAAACCAGTCAGGTAGGACTTCATATACTCCATACGCTGGGGGTCATGCACGCAGTCATCCGACATCACGAAGTCGAGGTTTGCCATCCCGTTCTCGGTAATCAGGACGGGCAGGCCGTATTTGTCATGGAAGAATTTCGCACCGTAGTACAGCACATCCGGCGTTATCGGCCAATCCATGGCGGTTATGGGCAAACCCTGCTGTCTGTCGGGATTTGGCCCCGTTGAGTCGGAATAGGAGGCGGAATTGTAGGAATTGAAGCCGAAGAAATCGAGTGGCTGGTGGATAATTGCCCTATCCTCATCCGTGAAAAGGTCTTTGAGATGCTCGGGAGCCTTTCCGAGAAGCATAGGATCCATCCAGTACGCGGCGCAGAAGGGGCTTGCGCCGGCGGCAAGCGTTTTTGCCTTTGCCTCGTCTTCGCCGACTCTTTCAGTGGGAACGAAAATATCCGCGGCAAGCGCTATGCCGATTCTGGGCGGTTTTTTTGCTCTGTCACGGATGACCTTAACGGCCTTTCCGTGAGCAAGGAGGATGTTTTTTGTGACCGCAGCGACAGTCACGCCCATTCTTTGCTGATCGCCGATGGTTCTTATAAACGGCGCATGCGTACCGGTGATGTAGCCGCAGGCGGTGAAAACGGAAGGCTCGTTCACCGTGCACCAGTATTGGACACGGTCGGAGAGCGCGTCGACCATGACCGCGGCATACTCCGCGAACAGCTCGCTGATGCCGCTGTTCTCCCAGCCGCCCTTTTCATGCGCCCACATCGGCAGGTCCCAGTGGTAGAGCGTGCAGATCGGTTCGATTCCGGCCTGGCAGAGCTCGTTGACAAGGTTCTGATAAAACGCAATTCCCTTTTGGTTGATCATTCCCGGGGCAGGCATCACGCGGGGCCAGCTTACGGAGAAGCGATAGCTTTTAAGCCCCAGCTCCTTCATAAGGGCGATATCTTCTTTATATCTGTGGTAGTGGTCGCAGGCTGTCTCGCCGGTCTCTCCGTGTTTGATATGTCCTTTATTCAGAGCGTCCCAGATACTCGGAGCCTTTCCGTCTTCATTCCATGCGCCTTCGACCTGGAAGGCCGCACTGGCAGCTCCCCAAAGAAAATCATTCGAAAATGCCATGTTGAATTCCCCTTTCTGAAATCAAATCAATCTGAACCCTGCCTCCATCGTGACAAGCTCTCCGTATTGGGGCTGCACGATCAGCGTTTTCCCCACGTTTATTGTACCAGTGTCACAGCCCACATTCTACACTTGCTCCGTTCAGGGATCAAGCATTTTTCCCAACGAATCCTTCTGCAAACCGGAGAGCTCTTATTATCCAGTTTTCCGCATCCGTTCCAAGCCCATTTCCAAAACCATGGCCGCCGTGCTCTCCAATCTCCAGTTCCGCGGAGACTCCGCTTTCACGGAGCTTTTCTGCCAGAGCCTCCGCATGGCGGCAGGGAACCGTTCTGTCGTCCCGGCAGCACACAATATAGCAGGGCGGATAATTCGGTCCAACATGGTTCAGTATGTTATACATGCTCTTTTTTTCCGCCTGATCTCTTCTGCCCAAGGCGGTTTTAACGAAGGCCTTTGTCACCGGGGAATCCCCCAGGTCATCAAATTTGATTGCCGGATATGCCAACAGCAGGGCTGTCGGCTTTGGCATCGAATAACGTACCCATCCGACAGAGGACAGGACAGGCGGGAAAGCTTTACCGTCTTCGCCCGATAACAAGCCGTCTGTCCCGCGAGAAAGGTGATAATGCGATTCATTTTTCCACTCTCCACCAACGCTCCCATATCAATTCCGGAGGAACTGGTTTGCGGACGCTTCAGTTCCCTGCTGTACGGATAGTCTGTCTTCATTTCACTTCTCTTTCGACAAATCGACAGCTTCCGCTGTAAAAGGCGCGGAGCTTCCAGGTCGTCCTCACAGAGCCAGGTCAGGCGCGGTTTATGACATCGGCTCCCAATGGAGTTTTATGATTCTCTGCCCGAAGCGCAAATGCGTTCACACGCTTCCTAAGCAAATATAAGCCTGGCTATATTGTACCTGTTTTTCCGAATCTGTAAACTCACTGATTCGGAAAAAGTTACACTCATTCAGGAAAGATCTTGTTTTTTTTTGATGAGAACGGATATAATAAGCAGGCAGCGAAAAAGAGTATTGTGGGGAGGCGGGAAAGTGGAAGAGCAAATGACACCAAGCGAACAGAATCTGCGCCTTTTGTCAGCGTCAATCCCAGCTAACGAAAGGTTTTTTATCTGGTGCTACGATACGGATGGAAAGTTCATCGCCACCTCCTGCCCGGAGCCGGAACGCATGCTGCTGCAGAAGTCGTTCCAGATGCTGGGCGGGATTGAGAAGCTGCTGGCTTACGCTGTTTCAGGCGAAAAAAGGCCTCAGCTGATCGGCTCCGCGATCGGCTTGCAATGGGCCGTTACCATGGAAGTCGAACGAAATGGGCGTCTGCTGTTTGTGATGGGACCGGTGTTCTATTCTTCTCCGACAGTCGACGGACTGCAGTCGGTACTTCGTCCCTATCGGGATACGGTCGAGGGCGCCGCATGGGCAGGTCAGATGATAGACCGGATCGGCGTCATGCCCATTATGCCCTATGCAATTTTCACGCGTTATGTGACGATGATCCACAACGTTCTGACCGGAGACCAGCTGGATGTATCCGTTCTGTTCGCTGGAGCCGGCTATGAGGCTTCTCTCCACGCAGCCCGCCCGGAGGATCGGGACCGCAACAAGATTTATCTTGCTGAGCGGGCAATGCTCAAAATGGTTCGCAATGGGGATATCAACTACCAAAGCGCATTGAATCTGAGCAGCACGCTGAGTCCCGGCGTTCCCGTGCAGGGGCGCGACCCGCTGCAGCAGACCAGAATCAGCATCATTGTGTTTACATCTCTGGTCTGCCGGGCGGCGATCGAAGGCGGACTCAGTCCGGAGGTCGCCTACCCTCTGGGCGATTCTTATATAGAGGCAACACTGAACAGCAATGATACCGGCGAGCTCAGCGCGCTCTCCATGACGATGTATCATGATTTCATCTACCGGGTTCACCGTCTTCATGCCAATCCGCGGTATTCCCTGGCAGTACAGAAGTGCTGCGATTACATTGAGCTGAGTCTGGACAGAAAAATCCGCATTGCCGATCTCGCGGCGCTGACCGGCTACACAGAGTACTATCTGACGGAAAAATTCAAGAAGGAGACCGGCGTCCCACTTTTCCTCTATATCCGCTACGCTAAGATCGAGCGCGCGAAAACACTTCTCGAATCAACAGAGTATTCTGTGAAAGACATTTCGGAAATGCTGGCCTTCAACACACAGAATTATTTCATCAAATGCTTCCATGAAGTCACCGGTTATTCCCCCGCACAATACCGCAGGCAGTTTCTAAAGCCCCGAACAAGGTAGAGAGGGACTGCGGCTTCTCCCTCCCGCAGTATCCCGAACCTGTTCAGGTGTGATTACACGATGGGATGTTTACACGGAGTTCAGCGTGCCGCCGGAACGCAATCGCGCAGGCGCCCAGAGAAGGCAGATGCCGAAAAGCCGCACACAAAATGCACGAATGAGGGTCGCCGTCCCGTTGCCGGGCTGGTCCCCTCACTCGTATTAACCGTCCCCTGTGTCTGTACCGGCGCATGTCTCTGCCGGTCACATCCCTGTCGACCTTGATCTGCGGAATTCCCATTCGCGGCGGGCAATTTGCCGCATACGCTCTCCACAAAAGGCAATGTGGAGAGCGTAAAAAATGAAAGTATATGGCTGCTCACAGTTTCATTACTTTCCCATGGGTAATGCCGTTTTCATTGAACGAATCCACGCGCACCCAGGTTTCTCTGCCTTTTATGACAGCACCGACCCGCTTACTGTCAAGGTGATCAGCCATTACCAAATAACTGTGATAGAGCTTGTCCGGGCAATGGCCCCAAAGAATATTGAAGCCAAGCGTTTCGACGCTTTCTGGAATGTTGACCGAGAAGTCCAGGTCACCCAGCCGCTGCAGCCTAACATTGGGCTGGGGCGGCTTTTTACCGTTTCCCTTGCCAAAAACGCGCAGGCCGGAGACAGAGGGCGCAACGCCGTAGGGTACCGCCGTCACAGTCAGGCGGAGAAAGCGCAAGCTCAGAGGCAATTCCAGAACAATCAGATCGTGCGGCAGGTCGGTCGCGGTTTCCCGTTTATCCTTGATGACAGTCCAGATATCTCCGTCAGCCGAGCCTTCCAGCAGCCAACGCAGAGGCTTATGATCCCGGTCAATGTAGCGCTCCATGTCCGGGCCGGGCACCAGCGCGCCTGGGCATGGGATCTCGGCGGCAGGATCGTCCGCAAAATTGAGCTGCACGGCGTTGACCGTCATGCTCTCTCCCAGATCGACACAGAGCCATTCGCCTCCGCTAGCGCTCGCCGCCCGCCACCAGGTCTGTACGTTCTCATCCACTGCCCTTTCCGGCTCTTTCCCTGCTTCAAAAGAGGATGCGGTCATACGTTTGTTATAGCTCAGCAGCATCCAGTCCGGCTCTGACAAGGGATCGCGGCGCAGCTTATCCGTGTCCAGCGGCCAGTCACCGTAGCGCTGGTTGCAGAAGAGTTCTCCGTCCATGTCAAAGCCTGCGGGCCAGAGGCCAACGCGACGTTCAAAGACATGGTTGACGGAGATGCGCATCGTAGCCGTGTGCCACCATGCGCCTACACTGTCCTCCATTGTAGAGCCGTGGCCCGCGCCGGGCAGAAAGCCGCCCGGCTTATAGGAATAAGGATTGTTCTCCGCGAGGCGGAATGGGCCGAGAGGGCTGTCCCCGATATACACCCCGTCGGCGTAGACGTTCAGCTCCGCGCCGGGACAGGCGTATTGCAGATAGTACGCTCCCTCATTTTTTGTCATCCACGCTCCCTCGATATAGGGCATTCCGGCAAAGGTTGCGCGCAGCATGGCACGGTTTTCCAGCTCCGTCTCACGAACTCCGGTTTTCTTCAGGTGCTTCTGAAACAGCGCCTCAATTTCTTCCTCCGAGCGGGGATTCTCGCAGTGGTCGTCTCCGAATCGCTCGTAGCCGTTGTGGTAGGGATCTCCCCAGATCAGTTCGTGTTTATTCCCGATTGGATGCATGGTCTCCCGATCCAATTCCACACCCCAGATCGGTGTGGCGTTGGCGCAGCCCCAGTAGAAATACAGCCGTCCGTCATCGTCCAAAAAGAGGTTGGGATCCCAGAAATCAAAACTGCCGGGGATCTTTTCGTAAGGTCCCTTGACCGGGTCCTTCGTACGGTAAAAGTCACAGGGAACGCTGCGGTTGGAGGCTGTAAAATACAGCCAGTCGCCCAGCACACGCACGTCCGGAGCGTAGTCGTAGACCGGCATATTATCCGGCAGCGGCTCGCTCTCCCATTGGCAGAGGTCTTCTGAAACCCAGACGGACGCAGTCATGGAAGCGAAGAGATAATACTTCCCTTTGAATAAAACCAGCGATGGGTCAGCCGCTTCGCGATTGACCGTCATACGGTAACCGTCTCTCGGGTCGCGCTTGAAGGAATAGGGATAGGGAACGTTCAGCGGATTGCAGAAGACCTTCATACAAACTCCTCCGCGAGGGCACACATGGCCCGCGTTTTCCCGTCGATCCAGGTATCCTCTGTCACGGCAAAGCAGCCGGACAGACGACAGTCCTCCGAAGACGCACCAACACGCAGATCAAAGGCGCCTCTCTCAATCTTCCATCGCATGTCCTTGTCCAGAAAAGCCAGCTGCGAGGGATGCAGCGTGAACCGGACGGTTTTGATCTCTCCCGCGTTCAGATGCACGCGGCAGAAGCCGCAGAGTTCCTGCACAGGACGAGTGCGGCTGGCATAGCGGTCGGAGACATAGAGCTGTACTACTTCGTCGCCTGCGAAAGCGCCGACGTTGGCGACCCGAAAGCTGACCGTCAATTCTTCATCCGGTCCAAGCTCCGTTTTGGAGAATAAGAGGTCGGAATAGGCAAAGCTCGAGTAACTCAGACCGAAACCGAAGGGATAGCGTGGTAGGTGCGGCAGGTCCACATAGTCGGGGAACCCGATGCTCTCCGCCTGATGCCAGCATGAGCCGTTGGGATGGTTGTAGTAGACGGGGATCTGCCCCGCGTGATAAGCTACCGAGACCGGCAACCGTCCGCTGGGATTATAGACGCCCAGCAGCACGTCCGTGACCGCCTGCGCACCGCACTCAGCAGGGCTCCAGCACTCCAGGATTGCGTTGAGACATGCGTCCGCCGTGTCGCTGGAAATGGGACGGCCGTCAAAGTGAACGCCGATCAGTGGCTTGCCAAGCTTCGCCGCCGCGCGGATAAAGGCATCCTGGCAGGGCGGCAGATTGATGTCGGAAGCGTCCACACCCTCGCCCATCGTGGCCAGAGAGCAGGTGCCGTGCTTGCCTCCGAGGCTCAGCAGGACTGCGTCTGCGCTCTCGCAGAGACGCAGTGCCTCGGCGAAGCCGCTCTCATCCGCGCCCGCAACCGGGTAGCCGGGTGCAGACAGGATCTCGGTCTCCGGCAGACGCTTGCGCAGCTCCTGCAGCAGGCTCCGGCAGTCCGGCTTCTGGCGGCGAAGGATCGCGTCAAATTCTTCCCCCTCGTCCGACTGTACATCAGTACCGGGGATCATGCGCACCGCGTTGCCTGTATCGGACGCACCCTCCACTCCTGCGATGGAGTTTCGGGCTGCGAGTGTGGCTTCCGCCATACTGAGGAAGGTGTATCCGCCGAACAACATCCGCGGAACGTCAGCATGAGGACCAATGAGGGCAAGGCGGCGTATCGTCTTTTTCAGCGGCAGCGCCCCATCATTTTTCAGCAGCACCAGTGACTGCCGTGCGCTTTGAAGCGACAGCTCCCGATCCTCCGTTCGACGGAATGCAGCGTGCAGAGCCTCGCCCTCCAGTGCAAAGGGATGCTCGAAGAGCCCAATTCGGAATTTGGCGGTCAGGATTCGCAGCACCGCCCGGTCGACAAGAGACGGATCAACCTCTCCACACGTGATCATGGCTTCCAACTCTTCGCCGTAACCCGCGGGAGAAGGCATTTCCACATCCATGCCAGCCTCCAGTGCCATGGCGCCCGCTTCCCCCAGCGTCTCGCCGATACGGTCCGTTTCATGGGCATTGTTGATTCCGCCGTAGTCGCTGACCGTGAGGCCCTCAAAGCCCATCTCCTCCCGCAGAAGCCCGGTCAAAAGCGCCTTGGAAACGGAGGCGGGTTCGCCGTCGAGGGAGCAGTAACAGGGCATGATACCCCGCAGTCCGGCCTGCATTGCGGCTTGGAAGGGCTTGGCGTAAATTTCTCGCAGGAGACGCGGCGGCGTGTCGCTGTGGCTGCCGTGGATGCCGCCCTGAGAATTGTGGAAAGCCAGAAAATGTTTGGCCACGCAGTCCGGGCGGCGTCCGGCTGACTCTGCGTCCTGTGTGCCGCGTACATAGGCTGCGCCCAGCACGGCTGCCAGAGTGGGGTCCTCTCCGTAGCTCTCTCCCTGGCGGCCCATGCGGCTGTCGCGGGAGATATCCAGTACCGGGGCAAGAATATGTCCAACGCCGACCGCCGCTTCCTGACGGGCAACGACACGCGCGAGTTTTTCCTCCAACGCCGGGTCAAAACCTGCACCGCGCCCGATCCCCGCGGGCAGACTGAGAGCGTCCTGCACCATGGCACCGCAGAGTCCCTCCATGTGGAAGATGGCAGGGATGTGATGTGGGCTGTTCGCCATCACGATTTTCTGCACGCGGCGCTGCCAGGCGGCAGCATCGTCCAGCGTCTCGCTCCGCCGAAGTTCCAGCGTGCTGACCTCACCGATGCCCCGCGGCGTCTGCGCAGCGATCCAGTCGAAATCCGTATATTTTTCGTTCAGGGGAAAAACGCAGTTTATCTGCGCCAGCTTTTCCTCCAAGCTCAGCTCGCTTAACAGTGCCTGCGCCCGTTCCTCCGGGCGAAGCGTCTTATCTCTCCATGCATTCGAATTCATAAGTTCCGCTTCCTATCGTATGACATTCGCTGTTTGGCAGCATGACCTCGCAGCTTGTGCCACAAGGCACAGTGACAGCCAGCTTAAAGCGGCCGTCAGTGATCTCCCAGCGTGTTTTGATCAGACCGAAGGGGCATTTGTGCTCACATTCCGCCCAGGTAAGTCCGCCGCCGGGGATCGGCTTTACCTCGAAGCGCCGATAGCCGGGATCGATGGCTTCAAGACCGCAGATGCGGCGGTAGAAGAAATCGCCCACCGCGCCGTATGCGTAGTGATTCAGCGAGGATTCCTCAATGCTGCCATCCTCGCGCAGACTATCCCATCGTTCCCAGATTGTCGTTGCTCCGTGCCGCACGGCATACAGCCAGGACGGCCGACTGTCCTGCAAAAGAAGTTTGTAGGCTTCGTCCTGCAGACCTGCGTCACAAAGAGCAAAGAGCAGAAAAGGGGTGGAGGGGAAGCCGGTTGTCAGGTGCACACCGTTTTCCCGGATCAGTGCCCACAGTCTTTCCGCCATAACGCGGCGCTGCGCCTCGTCTCCCATGCCGAAGGCCAGCGGCAGCACATAACCGGTCTGAAATTCCTCCTTCAGCTTTCCGGTTCCGTCGGTAAAGAGCCGCAGATAGTCGCGGTTGATCGCCTCGGCCAACTCAGCATAGCGCGCGGCATCCTGTTCCTTCCCGAGGATCGCTGCAATCCGGCTCATAATACTGCAGGAACGGTAATAATACGGCGTTCCGACGTGAGGGCCTCTGGCCAGCCATTCCGGAACCGAGCCGTATGGAGCGCACCAGTCGCCAAACTGGAAAGGATATTTGAAAATATGCGCGGAGCCGTATTCCCCCTCCGACATGGCGGCATAACGTGCCACATCCTCCAGATACCGTTTCATACTGGAATACTGACGCTCCAACAGGCTCTGATCGCCGTTGGAGAGGTAGAGCGCCCAGGGGACGAGGATGCAGCTGTCACTCCAGCAGCTGGTGGTCATGACGGGGGTAATCCCCTTGCGCGATGGGATCACGAAAGGAAGCTTGCCGTCCTCCGCCATCTCGGTGCTCAGATCCAACAGCCATTTTCCGAGGAAACGGCTCATGTCAAAGTTAAAGCAGGCTGTGGACGAAAAGAGCGCGATATCGCCAGTCCAGCCCTGGCGCTCGTCGCGCTGGGGGCAGTCGGTGGGGATATCCACGAAGTTATCCTTGCCGCTCCATGTGAGATTCGATTGGAGTTGATTGAGGTCTTCATTGGAGCAGCGGAAGCTGCCGATCATTTCAACATCGGAATAAACGGCGATCGCCTTAATCTCGATCTCATCTTTTTTGATGCCGCGGATACCCACATATCGAAAGCCCATATAGGTAAAACGCGGAGAGTACTCCTGCTCGCCCTCGCGGCAGATATAACGCAGTTCCTGTTTGGCGCTGCGGAGGTTCTGCACATAAAGCTCGCCGTGCTCCACTGCCTCCGCATGGCGGAAGACGATCTCCTGCCCGGCCTTTCCGGTTATCCGAAATGACACGACGCCTGCGATGTTCTGCCCGAAGTCGCAGATCAGTTCGCCGGAGGGAGCTTCTTTCCATTCGACCGGCTCCAGCGCCTCATGTGCGCTAACCTTTTCGCCGTAACGGGCGCAGATGCATGGATCAACGCACAGTTTTTCCTTAGCCGCAGGATGCCAGTTCAAGGCGTTTCGGTCAATACGCGCGTCGTAGACCTCGCCGTCGTAAAAATCCGCGAAGACCCAGGGCCCCTCCTCCGTGACTTCCCAGCGTTCGTCTGTACCGAGGATTTGGGTCTGCCCGTCCGTGAAGGAAAGCAGCAGATCGCAGAGGAGGGCCTGCCGCTCGGCAGTCAGTTTGGACCTGGATTTGGTGGTATCGTCGATATGGGTGCTGCGTCCGACGGCCCAGCCGCCTGCAACCACAGCCAGAAGCTCATGCCCGCCCTGTGACAGATCCGCTGCCTCACAGCGGACATACTGCAGATGGGCGCTGTAATCGGTAAAACCGGGAGAAAAGTAATCGTCATGCAGACGCTGCCCGTCCAGATAGAGATCGAAGACACCCATGGCTGTAGCAAAGACCTCCAGGGCTGCGCGGCGGTCCAGAGAAAAGCATCGGCGGAACATCATCGGTACCGGGGACGCCGGGCTGTCAAACTGATAGGTCGGATCACTGATCCAGCTTCCCTGCCAGACTCTTTCTGTCAAGTTCATGAGAATACCTCCTTTGTCATATAAGCAGACCTCAGAGAAAGATCTCCGAGGTCTGCGTGAAGGAACCGTTCCTCCTATGGATTTGCAGGCTTACTCAGCCTGTCTGGCTGCACGGCGCTCTTCGATCTCCTTACGCAGCTGGGGCAGCTTCTTCTCCAGATCAAAGCCGCGGAAGAGCAGGAACATCAGCAGGTTGATAACCAGGGGCAGGTAGTTGGAGAAACCATAGATCGCATAGCGCATGGAAGTGGTCGCTGCCGAAAGTGTGGCGTCATAGTTGCCGATGATGAGGAACACGCTCAGCAGCAGGGAACCGAGACCGGATCCGACCTTGTTGCCGAAGCCGATGGCACCGCCGGACATGGCGACCAGCTTTTTGTCGTACTTCCACTCGTTGTAGTCCACGGTCATGGCAGTCAGCACACCATAGAGGCACATCAGCGGGATCTGGACAAAACTCGCCAGGATCGCGGTAGTGGCATAGAGAACATAGTTGGTAGGCACAAAGCAGCGGATGCCGGCGAAGATCGCCGCACCGAGCAGGCCGATGTCGACCGTGCCCTTGACACCGAATTTGTTGATGATGGGCTTGGAAACGATGAAGCCGATGACGGTACCGAGCATGCCTGCCGCACCGAGGATCGCGACCAGATTGTCATTTCCGAAAATCCACTTGCAGTAGTAGGTGCCGGAAGATGCCGCGACGGCGCTGGTAATGGCAGTGATCGTGTTGAAGAGTAATACGATCACCCAATATCTGTTCCTGAAAAGCATGCCCATGGCCGGGCCGAAGGGAACCGGCTCTTCTTCCGGCTCGGCCGGGGTGCCGGTCTCATTCTCGTTCTCACGGGTGAAAGCCGCCTTGTGGCCGTTCAGCCAGCAGATCAGGAAGAGAAGAAGAACGAACAGTGCCACGACAAAGCCGTACTTGATCCAGGCGCTCTGGGTGCCGCCAAGCATGTTGGTGACAGGAATCGTGGCGATGGCGACGATCATACCGGCGCCGTAGTTGCCAACCGCACGGAAAATACCCATGCTGGAGCGTTCACTGTTTGACTTGGTACGCACGACCATGACAGCGGCAAAAGGTGTGGCAATCATGGTGTAGAGCACGGCGGTAAGCAGAAGATTCGTGACCAGGGCATAGGCAACCTGTACGCCGTTGGAAGCCCCGGCGGGGATCATGAACAGAGATGCAACGACCGCGGCCGCGGGAACAGCCAGCATGATCATCCAGCGGAAATACTTCTTGTTTCCTCCGCGGGAATGGTCGATGATGTTGCCGAAAATGACGTCGGTGAAGGCATCGAGGATTTTGGCAATCGCCATGACCACGCCGACAGAGCCGATGGCCATACCGACCTTATCCGTATAGAAATACTGCAGCTGGCCGACCAGGTTGGCCATCAGGCCGAGGGCCAACTGACCGCTCATGTCCGCCATGTAATCGCGGGTGCGCATCGTGAGCTTCACGCCCTCAGCATCGAAATCTTTTTTGACTCGTGCCATTTTTTCTTCCTCCCAGATTATTTTGATTATACCAGGTTTTTCCCTTGCTGTGACTGTATTGTATCGAATTTCTGTTCGGATTGATTGCGAAATCCTGCCTGAAATTGTAAGATTACATCAAAGTGTGACTTCTATCAGATGCATTTTTCCATCTTGGAAGTCCGGCAGCAGCGTCCCGGTGATCAGCCTGCCATCCACACGGATCCTTTGCTCCCCTGTGCGGCGGTAAACAACGCGGTAATCTGCGCCACGGAAGCGCCGCGTCAGCTCTGCCCTGTCCCACTCCGAAGGAAGGGCCGGCTCGATGCTCAGGCCATCGAAACCGCGCCGGAAACCGAGGATACCCTCATAAAGGCAGCGCAGGCTCCAGGCCGAGGTGCCGGTCGTCCAGCTCTGATAGGAACGGCCGTAGTACTTTGGGTGGGTGGAAAAGCAGTTAGTAAAGACGTAGGGCTCCGCGCCGGACTGCGCCGAGGGATTGTAGGGGCTGTCGGGCATGATCTTTTTCATCGTGCGCAAAGCCTCATCACCCCTGCCGAGATGACAGTCCATCAGCAGTTTGAAGGCACTGGCGTGGCAGTAGACGCCGCCGTTTTCAAACAGTCCCGGCAGCATGCCGGACATGCGGCCGACCATCCGGTCATAAGCCAGATAAGGAGGATCATTCAGGGGAAATCCGAAGTCCCGCTCCATCCCGTCCACAGCCTCAATGACGGCGTTCAGCCGATCCTCCGGTACGATATCCGACAGTACAGCCCAGGTCTGTGCGTTGAGATAGATCTTACTTCCGGAAGAATCCTTCGAGCCGATGTTTTCAGTCGGTGCCAGCGCCCGGCAGTACCAGCCGCCGTCCCAGGCTGCACCGTTGATGGCCGCAGCCATCTCTTCATAAGCCCTGCGGCAGAAATCAGCGTATGCCCCGTCGCCGAGCCGGCGCATCAGGCTTTCCAGCTCCCGGAGAGCCAGGCAGAACTGCTCGGAGAGCATGACGCTCTCCGCCTCTTCCTCGGGCGGGATGTTCAGCGCGTCGTTCCAGTCGGCAAAGTAAATGCGCACAAGACCGTTTCTGCCTCGGTCGTCCAGCAGACGCTGTACGGCTGCTTTGACATGTTCGAGCACAGTGGCCTTGCCTCCGTCCTGCCAGGCAATGACCTCGTCAAGGATCTTCCTGTCGCCGGTCTCTTTCAAAAGCTCGCAAACCGCCCAGATGATCCAGAAGGGCTGGTCGGAATAGCGGGTGTCGTCGTAGGGATACCAGGTAAGAACAGCGTGACCGTCCCGGAATTCATGACGTAAGCATTCCAAAATCTCGGCTTTTGCCTTCTCCGGACGATAATTCAGGAGTGCTACGGCGATCTGGAGATTGTCCCGCACACCCTTTTTGCCGACGATGCAGAAATCCACCTGTTTTTTGATCCAGAGGTTCATGACAGCGTTGAGCTTGTCGTCCGGGGTACATACAGAGAGTGAGGCATACTTCTCGCGGTAGTGCGCTTCCGCCAGTTTCAGCTCCTGCGTCTGCGTTTCCGCACCGGTATAGTGCCTGGCGGTCTCCCGCGCCTCTTCGACTCCTTCCGCCACGCCGAAGACCAGACAGATCTCTTTCCGCTCGCCGGGCAGAAGGCTCAGTGTATGCTGCAGCACCGCGCCGGGGACAAAGAGCGCACCGTCGGAATTTGAACAGTTCTCGCCGGAGATCAGCCGCCTGGGGCGCTGGTAGAGTGCAGAGGAGGCCGCGTCTGTCTCTGTACGGGTACTGAGAGCGCCACAGAAGGCAGTCAGGTCGCCGTCCCAGCCGAAGATCGGCTCAGAGGAGGCTAAAAAACCGTTATACCGTTTGTGCGGCGCGAAGGGATGGGCATTACGGCAGTAGATGCCGTTCAGCTCCGTGTCAAAGCCCGTCTCGATGCTGCGGTAGACCTCGTAATAGCGCGGATGGGAAAAGCCGTCCAGCGAGAAGCTGACCGCCGGGAAAACAGAGAGCATGCGGGGACTGTCGCTTCGGTTTTCGATCCACAGCGTCCAGCATTCCGCCGTCTCGCCGGTGGGTACGAAGATCCGCCACTCCGCACGGACGCCGTCTTTTTCAGACCTGAGCAGGCTGTGTCCGATGGCATGGGTACAGCGATAGTTTTCCACTTTCTCGTTCAGCGGCCCCGCACCGATGTTCCAGCAGCTCCCGCTCTGCTCGTCACGCAGATAGACGCAGCGCGCCGCGTCGCGGTTGAGCATGCACATGTCTGCCTTTTCATTCAGGTAGCAGCTTCGCCCGTGGCCGATCTGACTCACTTGTGCGCAGTAGCCCATCTCGTTCCAGAGGTAGTTGTACCAGTAACGCGGTGTCTCCGGGTCGTGAATCACGCAGGAAGCGCCATCGGACGCAATTTCATACAGGGCCCTGCCGAGCGGCCCGCATTCGTTTGTCATAGATTAATCCTCGATGGTGAGATGGTACTGAAGACCGGGCAGATCGCCGAGCATGTTGAAAGACACACTGCCGTCGCGCTTCTCACCGCGGACCTCGCCGAGTTCGCGCCCCACAGGGTCGAGCACGGTCAGCTTTGCATTGCCGGCTTTGACGAAAAGGCTGCCCTCCAGCGTCTCGGCATAGAGTTTGCCGTCCATGCGGACCATCGTGAAGCTCAGGCCGGGCATCATCTCCGGGCCTGGATTGAAGCTCTGCTGATCGGTGCCGGTGTTGCCCATGGCGGTGAAGAGGAAGCTTCTCGCCTCTTCCAGCGTATCGCTGTCCAGGGGCAGAAGGGCCATGCTGATGCGCTCATTGGCAGCTTTGACGCGCACCTTGTCAGAGAGAACGGTCTCCTTCTCCGGCGCACCGGAGAAATAGCCGCATCTGTCGTTGCGGATCGTGAAGCGGGCATGACCGGGATCAAAGATCAGCTCCTGGGTATCGGAAACGAGTTTTCCGTCCACATAGCCGCTGCCCTCTTCGAGCACCCCCCACTCCTGCATCGCTTTCGTCAGAATCGCCGCCAGCTCCCGGTAATCGCCCATGTGGGAAGCCTCGCCGATGTTGTCGAAGACCAGCGCCTGTTCGGAGAGATGTACATTCTCCTGCAATTCCCGTCCGCCCTTCGCAGCGAGTGCGAGGCGGCTCGAGTCGAGATAGCGGCGCCTGGCGTCGCGATAGGGAGACCAGGCGTAGTACACACCGTGCTTCGCGTCACGCAGATCGCCGCCGTTCAGGAATCCTGCGTTTACGGCCACATCCGCGCTGCCTTCATAGCGGCTGCCGCCGTCGAGGAAGACGTTGCGCATGGAGCTGACATAGGGGAAGAAACAGGTCGGCATCTCACCAAAGTTCGGATTCGTTTTCCAGTCGTTCTGGGTAAAAACCACATCGACATTGGCCTTGGCAGTGGAAACCATTCCTTTGAGGAACAGGCTTGCCATAAAGCCCCACTGACAGATGACGGCAGGATCGTTGAAGGAATCAAAAATCGTGGTGATCTCATCGGCCGGCTCCAGATCCGGCGTCTCGGTGGTGTGGTGATTGTAAAGGATCAGACCGTCCCAGTCATTGAGACAGGCATAGGCGATGGTGTGGACAAACGCGGTGGAGTGGAAGGGGTGCAGGCCATACTCGTTCCATTCGGTGATCATGAATGGTTTTCCGTGCACGGTGGCCACGGAGCCAAGGCTCAGGATTGTGGTTGCCATTGCGCCAGCACCTGTCTGCATGGTCAGAGGATTCGTGGAAACATACTCCGTGGGGCCGAAGGCCATATAGGTGTCGTTCACCACCGGCAGCAGCGGGTGGTTGAAATAACTGTTGTTTTCCATCACATCCCCGTCGGTATGCCCGTAGACATCCGCCGCGCCGGCCATCAGATTGCTGGCCGCGATGGGGACCTTCACACCGAGGGAGATAAGGTAATCCTTCATATCCTGATAGAACCGGCGGTTCTGCCAGGTACCGAACTCCATGAAGTCCGCGTAACGGGCGGGGCCGTCGGAGGCGTCCCACTGTCCCATCGGCTCATTGGTCGGCTGGTAGAAGTTGCCCTCAATGCCGCGCACGGTACCCTTTGCGGGATCCTCATCCTCACCCAGCGCGCAGATGCCGTCCAGGGTCCAGGCCTCGGACAGGCGTTCCCGGGTGTGGTACTTCATAAGGAGAAACTCGTTAAAGCGCTGCTGCACCTCGTCGCGGTAGGGTTTCAACACCTCGACGCCCTCCGTGCCGGGATTGCCCTTGATGGCGCTCTCTTCATTCGTCATCTGCACGGTGATAACCGCCGGATCGTCCACAGGGGCGAGACCGGTGTAGGGGTTCACGTGGCAGAGATAGGCTTTGGCGTATTCCTTCTGCAGCTCGATGAGGCGGACATTGTAGACGGGATAGCGCTTCGTGCAGAGTGGGAAGCCACCCGGATAGTCCAGCCCGTCGCCTTCCGGGAAATCGCGGGCCACCAGCAGATCGACGTGCAGGTAGATACCCTTTTCCTTGAGCTTGGCGGCGAAGTAGTCGAAGCGATCCAGCCCTTCCGGATGGAAAAAGCGGCTGGTACCTCTGTCATAGTCCAGCAGAGGCGCTTCCCTGCAGCTCGACCAGTTGCCGATGCCCTCGCCGATCGGTGCGTCGGCCGCGTGCATGCGGATCACATTCACGCCCATGCTGGCAAAACGCTCCGCGAGGCGCTCGGCATCCTCATGGGTCGGAGTGTTGGAGCGGGTAGCAATATTGAAGCCCAGAAAACGGGCGCGTGTGCCGTCCTCAAACACATAGTGCCCGTCCTTGACACGGACAAAGCCATGCTTGCCTGCCGGTGCGTCCAGCAGGTGAGAGAAGTTCAAAACGCCCTGATTGGCTTCAGTCATGGAGATACGAATATTCTGTTTCATAGTACGCCTCCTGAATTGTTTTCTGATGCCACTTTACCAGATCCCATCTCTGCATTATTGCGAAATCCTGCCTGGAATTGTAAATTTCCGCCTTGTTATTTTCTCTCGTTCGACTTATACTGAATTCGGGTGAAAAATATGGATTATCTCGCTTTCTCAAGAAAACTTTTTACAGCAACCGGAATCCCTGCCAATTTATATAAGGATGGTCACATTCTCTACTCCTCCCTGGCAGAGCTGTTGGGCATTGAGCCTCAGGATGAGTGGACGATCTATGAACCGGACCGCAACCCGGAGTTCTCGGCGATCAATCCGAACCTCGAGTACGGTCATGTCCGCATCGAAGGGACCGGCTATGATCTCTTCCTTGGGCCGGTGTTTACAGTGCCGATCAGCGAGGAACTTGTCAGAGAATTTTTCGTGGACTCCAAAACGCCGCCGGAACACCAGGAAGCTGTAGCGGAGATGCTGTACGCCATCCCGATCAGAGGCCACGCGCAGTTTGTGCGCCTGCTGACGCTGCTGCACTTTGTTCTCAACGGAAAAGAAGCACAGATCGAGGATTTCTATGCAGAGGAAAGCAGCCGCACCGCCAAGCGCGGCACGACTGCTTTGGAAACCGCTATCGAGGCCAAGGAGAACGAGACCTCACACAGCACCTATGACTTTGAGCAAAAGCTCTATCATGTTATTGCCCAGGGCGATCCCGCGCGCCTCAGCCATTTTTTTGAGACCACGCAGGAGATTCCGCCGGAAGGCAAAGTCGCGCGCACACCGCTGCGGCAGGCGAAGAACATCTTTATCGAGACCGCCTGCAAGGCCGGAATGCTCGGTGCGATCCCGGGCGGCGTGGATGTGGAGAGGACTTATCAGCTTGTCGATCTCTATATTCTCGAGTGCGAGCAGCTGCAGTCGATCGAAGAGGTCAACCGTCTGCGCTATATCATGCTCATGGATTTCTGCAAGCGTGCCGGCGAGGCACAGCTGCCAGAGGGCGTGTCTCAGGAAATCTACCAGTGCCTGACCTATATACAAAGCCACACCAACGAAGCGATCGGCATCGAAGATGTGGCGGAAGAGATCCATCGCAGCAGTTCCTACCTGATGCGCCGCTTCAAGGCAGAGCTCGGCATGAGCGTGGGCGACTATATTACGAAATGCAAACTGGACGAAGCCTGCGATCTGCTCACCTACGGAGACCGCAGCCTTGCGGAGATCAGTGCCTATCTCGGCTATTCCAGCCAGTCCTATTTCCAAAACGTGTTCAAGAAACAATACGGCATAACACCGATGCAGTACAGGAAACAGCACCAACGCCAGAACTGAAGATCTGAATGAGAATATGATCCGGCCATAGCGTACCGGTCAGTGCATGTCAGCTTACGGTTTCCTTATCCTTCAGACGCCTGCGCATAGAGCGCTGCCAGTACCTCCGGTGTTACGGAGCCTTTTTGATTGTAAATCACAATGCCGTTTCGATCCAGCACGATGGTCTGCGGCAGGGTGGAAGAACCGTTGACGATCTTCCAGAGCATATCGTCCTCCGTATCGACGGCAAAGGGAATCGTCCAGCCCTTGTCTGCCAGAAATTCCGCCGGACCGTCCGTCACGATGGAGGAGTGTACGGCGAGCATGGCGATGTCATTCTCATGTTCCGTATACAGCGCGTCAAAATACGGCAGTTCCCGCACGCAGGGCGTACAGTAGGTGGCCCAGAGGTTAATAAAGACGACCTTGCCGCGTGTATCCGCGAGGCGGAACTGCGTGCCGTCCAGGCATGTCAGCGTGAAATCCTCCAGCTCCATGCCGACATCGGACCCGTTGGCGCTCTGTGTCTGTCCTGGCGCAGAAGTTCCTGTCCCGGTTTCCGCGCGGACGGCAGGGTCGAGGAAGTTGAACCACAGGAGGGCGAAGCACAGCAATGCGAGGGCAAAGCCCCGGGTGATCCGCCCGCTTTTTCCGCGCCTCGTCTCTTCGCTCTTACTCAGGGTTCCCGCCGGGGCTTTGAGCTCTACCCTTCCGGCCTTGAGAGAGATGGCCTTTTGGGCGCAGCTGTCCATACATCTGGCACAGTGGATGCACTCGCGGTCGCCCACACGCCTGACGTCCATGCCGCAGCCGCGCACGCAGGCGCCGCAGCCGCTGCAGCGATCCTCATCCACCCGCACGCCCACCAGACAGAAACGGTTGAACAGCCCATAGACTGCGCCGAGAGGGCAGATAAAACGGCAAAAGCTGCGGTAGCAGAAAATGCAGGCCAGACCGATGAACAGCATAATCGTGAACTTGCCGGTAAACAGAATACCCAGCATGCCGAAAAGCCCTGTGTTTTGGGGATTGGACAGCAGGCCGACCGCGCCCTCCAGAGTCCCGGCGGGACAGATGTATTTGCAGAAGCCCGGCACAGGAATGTTTTGCATCACCCCGTACCACAGGGGAATCGCCACGACGAACACGGTCAGGAACACATACTTCAGCCAAGTCAGCGCACGGGTGATGCGGCTCTTGCGAATCTTATAAGTCGGGATCTTATGCAGCAGCTCCTGGATCAGCCCCAGCGGGCAGAGCCAGCCGCAAATGGTACGCCCCAGCATGACGCCGAACAGCAGCAGAATGCCCATCACATACCAGCCGGCCCGGTGACCGCCGGAAGCCAGGGCGTTCTGAATCGAGCCCAGGGGGCAGGCGCCCACTGCGCCGGGGCAGGAATAGCAGTTGAGTCCGGGGACACAGGCATACTTGGCCTTGCCCTGGTAGATTTCGCCGTCGATGAAGCCTTTCAGGTGCGCGTTGTGCAAGAGCGCGCTGTAAAGCTGGATGAGTCTTCTCGTCGAAGGGCGGATGGATGTCCGCCAGTTGGTTTTTATATTATCCAAGGCCGACACACTCCGTACAGATCTTTACCGCCTTGCCGAAGACATCCCCTGCACTGCCGTTAAACACACCCGCAATGATCAGTATTGCCGCTAAAACCAGCAGTACTGCGCGCAGCAGACGGATCTTCCCGGCAGGCGGTTTTTTCTTTGCCTTCTGTTGTGCTCCGGAATTATTTTCTGCCTTCATTTCGGCACGCTCGACAGCCATGCGGCTCACCGTCAGGTCCCGCAGAGATTCCGTATCCTTCCCGGGCTTTTCCGCGTTCTCGTCCCGGATATCCAGGAACAGCCCTGCGACCGTCATCACAAGGCTGAGCGCAAGCAGCGGCAGTAAGGGACGCAGCGCCGCAACCGCTTTCTCGCGGGTAAAGATCCAATGCAGAGAATCTGTCTCTTTCCAAACCAGTCCTTCCCGGCAGAGCCGGATCGCAGCCGCGGCGAGCAGCACGGTAAGCAAGACGCAAAGGACAGACTGGACGATCAGAAACAATTTGTTTTTGTTCATGTTGATGCTCCCCCCTGATCATCCTTCTTCGCCTTGATCACGACAACGGATGTCTTCCCGTTCACTAAACTATACCATGAATGACCGAAATAGACAATTACAGACTTTGAAATGAATTGTCCGTGTTTCAGGAGTTGCTCAGCATCGGCAATCCATTATAAAAAGCAGGAGATCGAACACTGTGTCAATCTCCTGCTTCTAATTTGGCTAAGGAACAATACCATGATACCCTGGATTATTTTCTGTTCCAGTGAATCATGAGATCTGGTAGAAGGATATATGCAGACCTTCTTCGTCACGACAGCCCTCCCCAATAAAGCTGTGCTGATGGAGCAGCGGGGCCAGTGTTTCAGAATCTGTGATAAACATGGGAACCGAGTACCATGGCTGTGGCCGTTCACCATTGGTAAACCATGCATCGTTCTGAATGAAGATATGACATGAAGCGCCGCTGTCGTCAACTCCCGTAAGCATATAGCGCGCTGACATGTGGCGGACGTTTGCGGGATTCGTGATCTGCGTATCCACACCGCAGGGCTCGATGATCCCCTGAAACAGCGTTCCAGTTGCCATACCGGAAAAGGGAATCATGCGCACCTTTCCTGCCGCGCTTTCCAGTTCGACAATATCTGCGACATTTGTCTGAATCAACAGCTGAAGAATCGGTGTTTTTCCGTTTGAGTCCACGAAATTCCCTCCAAATATGATGAAAGCTTCTCTTGTGCCTGAAAAATGCGCCGATATCACTGCCAGGGATTTCATATGCGGCTTCGATCAGCTTTACATCAGGTCTAATAATGTCCTGAGATGAGCGAAAAGCAATTGGTATTCCCGCTCTCCTTAAATATCCAGTGCGGCGTGGTGGCCCTGGTAAGTCGCCTTGGTGATGGTGCCGACGGCATTGGCGTCGCCGATCACGCGCACCCAGGGGGCGCAGTCATAGAGCTCCTGCGCCACATTCCAGCGGGGACGCTGGCCCAGCGCGCAGATGACGGTCGTGCCGGGAACGAGGACCTTTTCGCCCTCTTTGGTCTGGCACCAGATGCCTTCTTTGGTAACCTCGAGTCCCTTGTATCCCGTGTGCACGGTGCAGAGCTTGTTCAGTTTCTCCAGCAGCAGCGGCCGCTGACGGATGACGGAATCCAGCGCCACGTCATCCCGCATTTCCACGAGGTGAACCTGTCTGCCCTCCATGCCCATATGGATCGCGCACTCGACGCCGGAGATACCGCCGCCAAAGACCACGACGCTGTCGGTAATGGGCTTTTCATGCTTATACTGGTCGTTGACAAGGATGACGTTCTCGCCGTCCAGCCCCGGAATCGGCGGGCGCAGCGGGGAGGACCCTGCCGCGATGATGATGGCATCGGGCTTATAGGCATCGGCAAACTCTTTGGTGACCTCCTGCCCGGTGACGATCTTGGCCCCGGCTTTCTCGGCCAGAAGTTTATAGGTCTCGCCCAGCTTGAACATCTCCTGCTTGAAAGGCAGGACTTCCTCGCTCTTCAGGATACCGCCGACGCGGTCTTCTTTCTCGCAGAGCAGCACATCATGCCCGCGTCTTGCTGCAGTGTAGGCCGCGTACAGGCCGCCGGGGCCGCCGCCTACCACGAGGACGCGCTTTTTGATCGGGGCCGGAGTGATCTCCATGCCCTCGTCCTCACGCCCGATGATCGGGTTGATGGCGCAGCGGCGGGTGCCGGTGGCAGCGCGTTCGGACATGCAGACAAAGCAGCGCATGCAGTGGACGATCTCGTCATCCCGGTTCTCCATGACTTTCTGGGGCAGGAAAGGATCGGCCAGCAGCTGACGTCCCATCTCCACGATGTCCGCCTTGCCGGTGGCGATGATCTCCTCCATCTGCTCCGGATCGGTCAGGCCGCCGATGGTGGCCACGGGGACGGAGACATGCTTCTTGATCTCGGCAGCAAGGTACACGTTGCGGCCGTGATCCTCAAACATGCTCGGGTGTGTGATGCCGAAGGTGCGCTGGTAGGTGCCGGCCGTGACATGCAGCAGGTCAATATAGGGTTCGAGGATCTTCGCAATCTTTACGCCCTCGTCGAGGTCATAGCCCTCGGGGACAAACTCCGCGCCGGAGAGGCGAAGCTCAATCGGAAAGCCGGGGCCGACCGCCGCACGGACGGATTTCAGAACCTCGATCGCAAGACGGCAGCGGTTCTCCGTGCTTCCGCCGTATTCGTCGGTCCGATGGTTGAACATCGGGGAGAGGAACTGATTGAGAAGCCAGCCGTGGCCGCCGTGGACCATGACCATCTCAAAGCCCGCTCGTTTGCAGAGCCCTGCCACATGACCGTATGCCGCTACGATCTCATCGATCATCTCCTTGCTCATGGCCTTATACGGCACGCCGTCGGCGCGGACACCGTCATCGGCGGACCACTGATTCAGGCCGTGGGATTTGGTTTTGTCGGTCATATAGGTACCGGCGAACATACCGGAGTGGGAAAGCTCAATGCTGGGAATTGCGCCGTGTCTTCTGATGGCGTCAGCAGCGTAGGTGGCCTTGGGAAGGGAGTTCAGAATGCTCTCGTCCAGACGGTAGGCATGGCTTCCGTCGCTGGGATGTACCATCAGCTCCGAGACGGTGACTGCCGCGCAGCCGCCCTTGGCGCGGTACTCATAAAAGGCCTGGGATTTGGGGCCGATGCAGCCGTCCAACTCAATGTCCGTACCGCCCATCGGAGTGGAGAACATGCGGTTGCGGTACCAGACGTTACCGATGCGGATGGGCTTGCAGAGATGGGGGTATTTGCGTTCCATGACGTGTTCCTCCTGTATAATCAGTTCTCTTCCATGTAGCGGATCATTGCCTCTTTACTGCTTGCATATAGTATAACCTGCCAGGAACCGTTTCGCAAGGCTGTTCGCGCCACAGAGGGATCCATCGTTCAAAATTGCATTCAGAAATCCCCGCCTCCAGGGGAAACGGGGATTCATCTCATGGATTATACTTTCTCGCCCATGTAGAAGAGCTCGCCATCCATCGACTTGGAGAAACGGCACAGAAACTCGTCATAGGCGATCCAACTCTCTCGAGGGTAGTTGGCATGGGTCATCCCCGCCACACGTCCGACCGTGAGCATGGGAATCCTGTTTTTGTTGCGGTAAACAAACCAGCTGATCTCTCCGCATGTATACTGCAGAGGCTTTTCCTCCAGTCCGTACAGCTTGATGAGAGTGCGCAGATATGCGGCGATGGGCGCCGTAACACCAAATTCCATCTCGCCGTTTTCGCGGTCGGCCACCAGCCAGTCACGGTCACCGAACAGAAACATAAAGGGTACGGCGGGGTCGATCTTTTCCGGAAGCACCAGATCGTGATCCGGATCTACCAGCGCAGACCAGGGGGATACCGCTGCAAACACACCGGGAGCCTTCTCGGCAAGCGCCGAGGTCATCATGCCGCCGCTGGACTGGCCGCAGGCATAGACACGGGTTTCATCAACTGCATGCCGGGCTTTCACGTCCTCTACAACCTTCAGCAGGAAACCGACATCATCAATACGCTTTCCCTCATATTCGCCGTTCCAAAGCAGGGTGTTCCGCACGCCGCCTGGGCGCTGCTGATAAACGCCGGCTTCGGGGAAAACCGCGATGAAGCTTCTCTCTTCGGCCACCCGGCTCATGCCAGACAGGCTCAGGAAGGAATCCGCAGTACCGCCTCGGCCGTGCATGCACAGCACCAGTGGGGCAGGCTTTCCGTTTAGGCGGACGCTTTCCGGGACATACTCATACCACAGGCGGGTGAAGCCATCGTGCTCCACGGAGCGCTCTTCAAAGCCATAGGCCTCCGGATCAATGCGGTTACGGAGCATTTTGTGCCCGTATCCGCGATGACGGCAGGCTTTGGAGAGAAAAGCCCATACCGCAGCGGCCAGCTCCCGGCTCATCGTACCGTCGTAGCCGTTGGTCACCCGCACCTGAGAGATTTTCTCCTCATTGATCTGGCTGGATTTGCAGACTGCCGAGGGAAAATAGATCTCATCGGCAAAGGCGTTGGCAAAGCGCTCACCGGCGGCATCGTTCTGCTTCTTCCAGTAGGCGCAGACAGCTGCGTTGTTGCCGCAGTTTTTCTCCCAGCCCATCCAGACAGGGACCTGAACCTTGGCTGCATTGATCGAGAGCTCCGTTTTGCCGGTATCCTGTGCGCCATGCAGCGCTTCGGCATTGCGCATAGCGTTTTCATCCAGTTCGCCGAAGGAGGCAAGGCCGGACCATTCGCTGCTCATTTTCATGACAGCCTGTTGGGCAATGATTGCGCCGTTGCCAAGTCCGATGGCATAGATGTTGTCCTGCATGGTGACGTAGGCCTGACGGGACTGAATCTGCATATAGACCTTGTTCATATAATCCGCATCCGTGCCGTCCAGCTTCCACGCGCCGTTTTCCGGAATCAGAACATGCAGGAAGAGCTCATGCTCCTCGGCGAAGGAGAGCCAGAAGCTCTTCTCCAGCCAGTTGAGAACGGAAGGGAAAGCGGGAGGCGCAACGACCAGGCAGGGCCGGTTGTAGTGAAGTCCCGGCTTCAGGTAGGTGTAAAAGCTCCGCTCACCGTCTTCCAGTTTAACCGTTTCTTCAAACAGCCCGGAGAGGAAGCATTGCTTCGCATCGGCGCGGTTGACTTCAAAAACACTCATGTCTTTGGGAAAACGCTTCACTTCAAGCATGATTTATCCTCCGATCAGGGATACATGGGGAAGACGGTCATGATCCAGAACACAGAAACGACGCAGAGGATAGCCGCAGGCAGAAGAGACTGCTTGATCAGAGACTTCACATCATAGCCTCCCATGCTCATGCACATGGGCACAGCCGGGGTAGCCATGGGCGTCATGAAGGAGCTGAGGCAGGCTGACTGCACCAGAATCATGATGCCAATGGGATTGGCGTTCAGAGACTTGCAGGCGAGGATAGCGATGGGGATGAAGACGATCATGACGGTACGGTTCATCATGACCTGTGTAAGCAGGAAGGGCACAATAAAGAAGACAAAACCGATGAGATAGGGATTGCCAAGCTTGTTGGCAAAGCTGGCCAGGAAGTTGCCTACGACCTCTCCGGCGCCGGTCTCGGTCAGAGCACCACCCATCGCGAAGGAACCGACCAGCAGGAATGCCATCGGCCAGTTGACGGCAGCAACCGCTTCTTTTTCTGTCAGGACACCGAAGAGAACCATAGCGACAGCACCGGAAACGCAGATGACCCAGGTGTCGATGCCGATCTGACGCTGAAGGATCAGAGCAATCGTTGTGAGAATGAAGATGATATAGCCGGCGCGCTCTTTGAAGGGAGACAGCGCTTCACGGTTGTCCTGGCGAGTCTGGACTTCCTTGACAGCGACAACGGGCTTGTCCGGAGCAAACTTGGCAGCGAAGAAGATGCAGTAGATAATGACGCCGATGAGCATCGGAAGACGTGCCTTCATGGGGTCAGTGAGTCCGACTACGTATTCGGTGTACTCATTCGCCTGTAAATAGCCGTTGAGTTCTGCAAATTGGGTTGCGCCTGCACCGAGGGGCAGAGCGGAAATCGTAGCAATGCAGATGATGGCCATTGGGAAGAGCGCTTTGGAAGGGCTGATGCCCAACTCGTCGCAGCTTGCCATCATCAGGGGAGCCATGATTCCGAATACGATGACAGAACTCTGGATGAACTGAGAGAGCAGGGCCGCGATCAGGACATAGCCCAGCATAACACGGGTCAGAGATCCTTTCGCGATCCGGTTGACGCTGGCAGCGCATTTCTTGACAAATTGTGTGCGGTTAAAGCCCGCAGCCACGATAAACATTGCCACGATCATGATGCCATTAGCGTTGCCGAAATAGGCAGCCGCCGTGGAAGCTTTCAGACAGCCGGTCACGATAAACAGAACCATACTGAGCAGTGCGGTCAGGCCCATGGGGAGTTTTCCCCAGATGTAGCTTGCCATGGTGAGAACACAGATGATCAGGCAGATGGTAAGATGTGACATGATCTTTCTTCTCCTTTTTATTCTCTTATTTTTTTCTGATCTCTTTGGTATCTCTACAATAGCACGAAAATATTATACGTTCAATTTCATGCTTTTTATAGATATATAAATTCAGCAAATAATGCGGATTACACGTATCGGCAGACGTGATCTACCGCGATATCCGAAAAACCATAGGCCTCGGCCTTGGTGAGGCGGCCGTTTGCCACCTCGTGGATGATGTGGAGCAGCTCAGCCCCCATCTCCCTGTAGGTCTTTTCACCGCGTACAATCGGCGAGAGATCTACATCCATATTGTCCTCCATACGCTGATATGTGCGTCCGTTTGCCGTGACCTTAAGGACCGGAACGATCGCATTGCCCGTGGGAGTGCCCCGTCCGGTAGTGAAGATGACCACCTGGCAGCCGCCCGCAACCATGGAAGTGACGGAGGAAATGTCATAGCCGGCCGTGTCCATTACAATGGCGCCGTGCTTCGTCGGACACGCAGCCTGTTCCAGAACCTCCACGACAGGCCGGGTGCCTCCCTTGCGGATACAGCCGAGACTCTTTTCATCCAGTGTGCTCAGTCCACCCGCCTTGTTGCCCGGCGTAGGCTGACCGGCACGGCAGTCCTGACCGGCTGCCTTGAGGTGCTCCTCATAGGCGCGGCAGACTTCGATGATCTCATTGTGGATCTTCGGTGTAGCGGCACGCTTGGCTACCACATGCTCGCCACCGATCCACTCAATGGATTCGCTCATCATGCTGGTAGCGCCAAGATCGACCAGCAGATCGCTCAGTTCGCCCACTGCGGGGTTGGATGCGATGCCAGAGGTGGCATCGGATCCGCCGCACTCGATTCCCATGAAGAGCTCGGAAATCGGGAAGAGCTCCTTTTGCTGCATACCGGCTGCGGCAGCCATTTCCCGTGCTGCGCGAACGGCTTTTTCGATCGTCTTGAGCGTGCCGCCCTCATCTTGAATACCGAAGGAAACGACCGGCTTGGAGGTCATTTTCTGAATCTTCTCACGAAGCTTGTCGTGCCCCACGGTTTCACAGCCGAGGCCAATGATGACCACGCCATAGACATTGGGGTTGCAGGCAAAGCCGGTTAAAACCTTTTGGGACATTTCTGTGTTCGCCGCGACATCGGAGCAGCCGGTATTGAACACGATGTTTACGGCGCCGCGAACCTGAGAAGCAACAATGCGGGAGCTCTCACTGCCGCAGGCGCAGCTCGGCAGAATCAAAACATGATTGCGAATCCCGGGACGGCCTTCCGCACGGCGATAGCCCCAGAACTTCAGCCCATCGTCGGTCTTGACTGTCTGGAAGTCTCCTGTTTCTTCGCCCTTATCTTCCACCAGTTCGCTGTCGTAATCGCGGGGAACGCTGTGGATATTCTCATGATTGACCAGGTGACCTCTGGCAATCGGGCAATCGGTTTTGCCGATCAGCTCGCCATACTTGATGACTTCATCGCCTTCGGCAAGATCAGTCAGCGCGATCTTGTGGCAGTATGGGATGTCTTCTTCCGCGCGAATTGCGAGCAGCTCATTCCCCTTCTGATAGACAACATCCTCTCCCTTTGTGACTTCGGTGACGCAGGTGACAACATTGTCGAACTCATCCATCATCAGCGCGTTAACTTTCATGGTAATCCTCCTCAGTTCATATCAATCTGCTTTTGATATCTTTACATTAGCACGAGAATATTATATAATCAATTTCATGAATTTTATAGATATATAAAAATCGCAAATGATATGGAGACAGCCATGGAACAGGATATGAAGTATATTTTCCAGGTGTATCAAGACGGCAGTTTTTCCGCCGCCGCCGAACATCTGTTCATGAGTCAGCCCGCACTGAGCATCGCGGTCAAGCGTGTAGAGGACAGCATCGGCGCTGAGATTTTTGACCGCAGCCGCCGTCCGCTGACCCTGACAGAGGCAGGCCGGGCTTATATCGATACTCTGCACTATATCCGTTATCTGGAAGAAGACCTTTCCAAAAAAATAGAAGACCTGCGCGGACTGCAAACCGGAAGCCTGCGCCTCGGCGGAACGCATTTTCTGAACTGCTACATTCTTGCGCCGATTCTGGCCGGCTTTGCCAGGCTTTATCCCGGAATTCAGCTGGATCTGTTTGAGGACAGCGCGGTAAAGCTTCAGGACCGCCTGCAAAAACGGGAGATGGATCTCACGCTGAGCTGTGCCCCGGAGATCATCAAGCAGTTTGAGCATAAGCCAGCTTTCTACGATCATGTGCTGCTGGCCATACATGAAGAGATTCCTCTGCCCTCCGAACTGGATGTCACTGCACTTGGCGCCAGCGATATTTTAAAGGGCAGGCATCTTGAAGATGACTGCCCCTGTGTGGACCTTGCGCATTTTAAGGATGTGGATTTCATTCTGCTCCGACAGGGAAACAATCTATATAACCGCGGGTGGCAGATGTTTGAAGAAGCGGGCTTCACTCCTAAAGTGAAAATGTCCATCTCCCAGATGGTCACATCTTTTCGCCTGGCTGACAACGGACTGGGAGCTGCCTTTATCAGTGATCGTCTGGTGCGCTCCAAGCGTTCCCGTCTGCGTTTCTACAAGATTCAATCAGAGCATGCAGACCGTTTGTTTTATTTCCTGCTTCCTAAGCGGGATTACACACCTTTCGCTGTGCGTCGCTTTATTGAATATGCCTCTGAAAACATCCCGCACCCGGGCTTCAGGCTGGAACCGGACAGTGTTGTTGGCATAGAATCGCAGGGATAGGTTCCCTGGTTCATAGCCGCCGGATTATATTCCTGTTGATACCAGTTAACCTGGAAATCTGACGAATTGCCTTCTCCTGCCTCAGAGTATTTGCCTGTATACTGTTGCCTGACACAAAGACAAATTGTGCTGCGCCTCGCACAGACAGGAGCTCGCGCTGGAAGAATGTGTGCTGCCGTAACAGCGCATGACGCTGAATATTATTGAGAAAGGCCCGATGGTGAGCCATGGAGTATCGAGACACGATCCTAGAGGAAAACAGAGAGTACTGGACCGGGCGCGCTCCCGGCTATTCGGAAGTCAACCGGCTGGAGCTCTCTACAGCGCAGCGGCAGAAGTGGAAAGACTCTTTTCGCAGGGAACTGACACGACATTTCTCCGACCGTCCGTTTATCGATCTGCAGATACTGGAAGTGGGCACCGGGCCGGGCTTTTTCGCCATCCTGCTGCGGGAACTTGGCTGCGCGGTAACGGCGATCGACCTTACCCCCGCCATGCTCAAGGAGGCAAAAGAAAACGCCGGCATACTTGCCGACGAGATCTGCTTTATGGAAATGAACGCTGAGGCGCTCTCTTTCGCGGATGAGAGCTTCGACGCGGTGATCAGCCGCAATCTGACCTGGAACCTGCCCCATCCCGATCGGGCTTATGCCGAGTGGGCGCGTGTACTGAAAAAGGGCGGCGTGCTTCTGAACTTCGACGCAAACTGGTACGCCTATCTCTTCAATGAAGACGCGCAGGCCGCTTATGAGCGGGACCGTGCCAACAGTGCTGAGCAGGGTGTCTGGGACCAGAATGTGGAGGCAGAGGGTGAGAACTTCGATGTGATGGAAGACATTGCCCGCCGCATGCCTCTCTCCGGCATCCGCCGCCCCGCCTGGGATCTGCAGCAGCTATCTGCTCTCGGAATGCGGGCTGAGGCAGACGAGCAGATCTGGCAGCATGTCTGGTCTGAGGAAGAAAAGATCAGCTTCGCATCCACGCCGATGTTTTTGGTACGCGCCCTTAAGGCGAACTCATGATTGAACGGTTGAAAAGCCCGTGGCATCGGCCTTTTCGGACACAATAAATGAAGCAGGAGATCGACACAGCAAGTGTATCGGTCTCCTGTTTCAGATCAGGCACTTCCGCATAAACTTGATACCATGAACAGATTAGAAGGTGCAGAGCATCATGATCTGTTCCGGTGATTCAGCTTCGTATTTTCGGGAAACTGTGCTCTGCGGAATTCCCATTCGCGGCGGGCGATTTGCCGCATACGCTCTCCGGCATGGGAAAAGAGCATTTTGAAAGAAGCACAGTAGTAATTGTGTGCGCTGCCAGAAATGACCCAATCGTTTTTGCATCCTCCATTGCACAGAATGCGCCAGGGACAGCCTGCACACTCGTCCGGCTTTTCACTCCCCCAGGCGAGAAAGCGGCGAAATACATCCCCCTGCGCGATTTCGGAGAGGCTCTGTTCCCCGATCCTGCCCGCCTTCCATTCATCCAGAACATAAAAGTCGCAGGGATAGACCGACCCGTCTCCCTCCACGACAAAATAGGCGCCGCACTGCCCACAGGTCGCACAGGTGCTCGCGCCGCCATCTCCCAGCAGCAGATGGATATAATCATCAAAAAGGCGGACGCTGTGATAGGCTCCCTTCTCCCAATCCTGATACCAGAGGTCAAACAGTTGGCAGAGGAATTTTCCGTAATCCTCCGGTGTCAGCGACCAGGGCATCTGTCCCCGCTCCTGACCGATGGGATCCAGGCAGGCGATAAACTGCAGATATTGAAAGCCCAGCTTCTTCAAGGTTTCATATGCCTTCCGGGGGCTGCGGGCGCACTGCTTTGTCACCACGCACAGGGCGTTCATCTCAACCCGGTGCTTTTTCAGCAGCTCAACACTTCGGCATAACCGGTTCCAGGTCGCTTTTCCGTCCGCGTCGATCCGATGCGCGTTATGGAGTTCCTTGAAACCGTCGAGGGACAGCCCAACCAGGAAGTTTTCATCGTGGAAGAAGCCTGCCCATTCCTCATTCAGGAGCGTTCCGTTCGTCTGGATGGAAAAGGTGAGCCGAACACCGTCCGGCGCTTCTTTTCGTGCTGTCTCTGTGAAGAAGCGGAAAAAATCGAGACTGGCCATGGTAGGCTCTCCGCCCTGAAACGCGAAGCTGACCATCCCGCCCGGCTCAATCTCGCGATAGGCTGAACGGATTAGTTCTGTCGCTGTTTCCATACGCATGACACCCATGGAGGCACAGCTTCGATTCGCCGCTTCATCGGCATAGAAGCAGTATCGGCAGCGAAGATTACAGAGGCTGGATGCCGGTTTGATCAGAAAATTGATAGTTCGCATCGGTCGTCTCCTCAACGGAAGGATAAGCTTGTTTTCTACCGCCCATTATAAATACTCTCTCCACAAAAGGCAATGTGGAGAGCGTAAAAATGACAGCAAATCTGATTCCGGCATCAGGTCGCTCCTCAGCGTTGTCCTATGCTCTGCTGCGGCAGTTACATATTAGCTTATCCTGATGATACTGGATATTCACTCTCCCAGATTGAAACATTCTTTCCTGAACATCTTAATCTCCAGCTGATACATCTGCGATGCGGCTTTTGCCGCGCCCAGGATGATCTCATCCAGTTCTTTGGCCGGACAGGCAGCGTTCGCGTTCAGTACGACGGCGATATCCGTACACGGCCGCTGAAAACGACGTGAGATCTCGATCGGGCGATCCACGCCGAGCAGATCGACCTTGCCGTAATCGCCCTCCGCTTCCCAGGCCAACAGCTTCATGTGTGGGATCTCCCAGCCTCCGGCCTGCAGCTCTGCCTGTACCATGTGGGCGATGTCCAAAAGATACTCTGTGCCGTCGAATTCGTTGCAGCAGACCTGTGCGGCGTATTCGAGATAATACTCGGTCAGCTGATCCATGGCGTTCTGAAGGTCTTCACCGTCATAGTCGATGTCGGGATGCTGCATGGACGCCTTGCCCTGCATCAGGGCCTGTGACAGTTCTTCGAGCCCGTCCCCCGTCACGGCGCTGATCGTAATGATCCTGGCCTGCGGATAATGCTCGGCAAGCCATGCTTTGTCCGCCTCCAGCTCTACAGAGTCGAGAAGATCGCTCTTGTTCAGCACGATCAGATCCGCTTCCATCAGCTGCGCGCGAAGGATATAAGCCATATCGCCGCCCTCTCCGCCAAGGAGCAGCGCAGCGTTCCGCGGTTCAATGAGCACCGTGAATGGCCCAAGCTCAAGCGCATCGGGATACTCTTTGCTCAGTCCGTGATAGACGTGCTCAAGCGCTCCGACGCCAAAGCCGGGGATATCCGAGACGACAAGCTCGCAGCCGCTGTCATAGTAAGCGTTCAATCTATCCATCAGCACATCGTGGCAAAAGCAGATGCACTCGTCCGTGATTTGGGATGCGTTCACGCCGCTAAGTCTAGCGAGCCGGTCATCGGCCAGCGTTACGCCCTCGCCCAGATCGTTCGAAATCATGGCGGCCTTGCCGTGATGCGCCGTGTAATACCGGGTCAGGGCCATCATGGTAGTGGTCTTCCCCGAGCCGAGGAAGCCGCTGAACACCGTAAATTTTCTCATAGAACGCTCTCCTTTTATCTAAAACGCAGAGACTTCATTTGCAATACTATATGAAAATAGTATAATAGTCCCGATGGCAAAGTGCAAGTGGTATGGCATAATCATCCATGCATATGCGTCGCCGAAAGCCCTGCGGCATGAGATATAATAACAAAGCACAGAGCTGATAGTCTGTATCAACTCTGTGCTGATGTTATGGAACTGTAAACTTTAATGTGAACCATAGAAGTGTGAAGTATAGAAAACACCATTTTCCCTTAGGGCCACAACGCTTTCAGGCATTTTTCTATGCTTTACACTGCGGTTTCGAATGTTCTTATCTTGTTTTCGTAATTATTTTACTACTTTTCGCATCCTTTGTCAACCGCACTTATGCGACACATATCTCTCACCCAGGGATGCATCTGTATCAAAGACGTTGTTGATGCAAACCCACGTAAAGAACTGATTTTGGTAAAGCCAATGGCCCCACAACCATCTCAGCCTTCCCCTGCGCTTTTCCTGTGATTAAGAATGTCTACCAAATCGCAATTCTCATATCCGGGAGGAATGAACGGCTTATCGGTTGGTATTAGTGACTCCATAGCTAACACATCTGATTTATTTATTTCATAGGCATTTAGTATTCTAAGGCTTCCTGCGTGTTTGAGTATTTGCTTCTCAAGGTGTTCCTCGGGCGAATCTTTTCCGTCCCTGATAATGCTTGGGCAAATGATATAGTCTCCACTTTTTGCTTGGATCTGTTCAAAAAAGCCAACATTCTTGTCACTATTAGGTTGCATTGTATGCATGCGGCACGGATTGATTACGACGCAGTTTTTCTTCGCCTTATCATTACACTGCATCCACAACGGCAATTGACGGTCTTGCACTTACAACCGTTCGAAGAGATTTGTTTTGTATTAGAAGCTTTCTATATTATCTTGATCCTCAAGTTGCAGAAAAGATCCTTCCGTTGAGTATTATTCCATCACAGATGCCCAATGTCACACGTCCGATCGACGCATCTGTGATCGAAAAAATCGCGGAGCATCGCTCCGAACTGCCAGAATACATATGGCTCGCGTTTCAGGTATTTGCTGAGACCGGCGCCAGAGCAGGGTCTGTTTTTGCGCTAACTACAGAAAACCTTATTGCTCTTGATGGTCACTGTGTTGTACGCATGTACTACAAAAAAGCGTCCGGAAAAAAAGCAGAAAGCGGAACTCCAAGCTATGTAATTCACTCCATTTCAGACGGGCTTGCTGAATCACTCCAGGCCTATATCCGAAATACCGAAATCCAAAGGGCGTTACTCAAAAGGAACTATATCTTTGTTTATCAATGTGAAACCTTTCGAACTAACTCTAATCGTATGCCTTCTGTGCTTACCTCAAGCACCTTTTCCCACCACCTTCAAAAGCTATGCCGAGAGCATTGCATTTACGACCGCGAAGGCCAGCTTCCGGCCTGGTCGGCTAGGAGTATCCGTGCAGAAGTAGGTCGATCGTTGTTCTCCCGTGGTGCATCACCGGAAACTGTAGCGGCCAAGCTTGGAAATACACCATCTGTTGCCAAAATGCATTATGACAGCATGTACCCTGCTGACGAAGCCAATTTGCGACGAGCGCTCTATGAACAAACGCTTGAAGCTACAGTTACCCAAGCCAGTTGTCCTGCTATTTCAAAGATTACTCCAATGTATGGTTCCTGTGATACAGATAAAGAATGTCATAACAAAAATGACTGCCGCAATTGCTCCCAACGCATCGAAAAGAGAACATGAAAAGAGCGTGATAACATCAAAGAGAACACTGCACGGGCAGAGCCCATTCTTTCCCTTGTAGATACCCCTACTTCATCCACCCCACAGTGTAGGCCAGCTTTTTCCAATCAAACACTTCAGGGAATGGAGCGAACACTGAGTCATTTTTCGGAGAACTCATGGTCTGACAAGGTATGGGATGTACATATTCCGTCATCCGGAAAAACAGCGAAGATCAGATTTCCCAATGCGCGAAGTCTGGATAAAGATATTCTGCGAGCGACAGCGCTTTCCTTTCTCGTGCAGCATGCATCAGCTGATGCCGCCCAGCGCGTAGTAAGAGAAGGATTCTATTTCATAACGCATTTGAACGAGTCGGGGCTGTTCATTGAGAACATTCGCACCCCTATCGTTAGCAACTACATTGAGTATCTGAAAAAGCAGCAGATTGGCGATAGTCAGAAGAACTCCCGCATCAGATCCGCGTGCTCTCTGTTTGAAACATGTGTCGAGAACGGCCTTGCTACAACTACTGCAAAAGCCGTTGATTTCAGTTACAGGTTTTCTGAGCCAGCAAATAGAAAAAGAGCACCGGACCAATGTGTGGTCGACGCTCTCGATAAACTCTTCTTTGATTTCTCAAATAATGAGATTCCCCAGGTATTCAGATTAGCATATTTTCTGCTCCGTCTCATCCCCAACAGAATCTCGGAAATCTTGGCCATGAATCTTGAATGCCTCAGTTATCCGGATGTAGGCTTGTTTGCTATCAGCATTCCAAGCTGGAAAGAAACGCCTCTCCACACCCCGTTGTATTCAAAATACACTTTTGTAATGGACGGGATGATTGAAGATGCGCTCTATAAACTGGTTCGGCAGCAGCAGGAGTCGATCCGGCAGTATACACGTCAGGAGACACAGGACTCCGATTACCTTCTCTATGATTTCCAAGAAGATCGGGTTATTACGCAAGTGGACTTCAACCGGTTTCTTGCTAAAATAATCAAGGAGCACGGCATTCTCACTGCCAATGGGCGGAAAGCAGTTGTCACATCCCACGCTCTGCGTCATGTCTGCATTGGAGAAAGGCTGAGAAGCGGTATCTACTCTCCTGAGCACACCATGAAAGAAGCTAATCATTCCAACGTTGATGTAACGCTTTCTTACGGCTACATGTCCGAGCATGATGAAGCCGAGCATCTTGGTAAGATTTCCTCTGTGGTGTTGACGGAACAGTTGGATGTAGTAGATACCGAGATCCCAGCAAAGCCCAAGAGTGTCAACCCGGCAAAATATCTGCGTCTCCAGAATGATACAGCCTACACCCGCGTCATTCCATGCTTTGGCCTATGCAGCAACACCCAATGCTGTCCCCAGTATGAGAAATGCGTGAAATGTGACCATTTCCGGCCGGATGTACTCTACCTCGATTATTTTATTGAAGCAAGAGGTATTGTGCAAAAGCGCCTGTTGAAGTTCATGAAATCCGGTGGTGCTCCGGCAGCCATTGAATTTGAGAAAAACCAGTTGGAAACGATCAATGCGTATATTACAAGAATGTCCGCCGAGGAATCTGAATCCGCTGCGGATCTGATTTCTTTTGGAGAAGACGAATCGAGGAGAGCATATGGAACAGCCTAAGGGATTAAAACTATTCCAGGAGCAGCAGAGAAGTGAAATGCGAACTCGTATAGATGAGGCCATCAGAACTATGCGTGCTGATCAATCCACGATTACGCTCTCATCTCTTGCAGAAGAGTTGGGCGTGAGCAGAAGGGCACTATACGCAGACTACATTCAATGCTGCTTGAAAAACTATAGAGAGTTCAATCCAGGAGTGTCCGAAGAACCTTCTCTCGAAGTGGTGACGGAGTTGAAGAATATGATCTCAAGCCTTAACAACAGGATAAAGGAAGCCGATCGGAAAAACAAAGCGTTAAAGCTGGAAATCTCTGTCTTAAAGAATCGGCTGCAAGAGTCGGAAGAACAATATGCGTATCTTCTCGGTCGCTATCAAGAGGAGGTAGGAAACAAAATCATTCATTTTTAGAGTTGTCCAGGCATGAAAAAAGCTCGCCAAATACGGCGAGTTTTTTTCATACTGTAAACTATTCAACTGGAAAAAAGTGTGAAGTAAAGGATGCTTCCTTGAAACCCGCATAAATGCTTGCTTTTTCCAAGACTTCACACAAGACTTCACAGTGAAATGTTTACATCTCGATGGTGCCGGCGGCCCGACTCGAACGGGTACGCAGTAACCTGCAAGGGATTTTAAGTCCCTGGTGTCTACCATTCCACCACGCCGGCAAACAGGAAGGATAACACGGTACAATTTATCACCTTCCGAAGAAAGTGTCAAGCATGGCAACAGGGTTTCCCCCTTTTTTGTTTTTGCTCTTTCTGTTATACTGTCAATATGCTGAATCAAAATCTTCTTTTGAGGTGAAGACCTATGAGCCTGTTACAGCAGTTGAATTCGCCTTTTCTCTACCTCGTCTGGGTAGAATTATCCTTATGATTCTGCCCAGCGGCCCGTTTGCCATTTTTTTGGCCTGGCGGAAATTCCGGAAGCAGAACATGGGGAAAGCGTAAGCCCTGCGAATTCGGAAAGCGGGTATTGTCAAACAGATACGAAAATGCTATAATATTTTGCCGTTTTGGGAATGCTCACAGTTCACGGCGGAGGGAGGCAGCAAGCATTGGTTTTCAGTTCGGCCATATTCCTGTTCTGTTTTCTCCCGCTCGTGTTTCTGCTCTACCGTCTCCCGTTCGGCAAGCGCTGGCAGAACGTCCTGCTCGCTGCAGCCAGCATCATTTTCTATGCTTTCGGGAACCTGAACTATGTTCCTCTCTTTCTGGCATCCATCCTGATCAATTACCTGACCGGGCTGCTGCTCGGAAAGCGGTTCCCGCACAGCCGCACTGTGATCGCCGTCAACATCCTGTTGAACCTGGTCATCCTCTGCATCTATAAATACACGGATTTCTTCATCACCAATGTCAACAGCCTGTTCGGCCTGACCCTTGCGCCGGTTGGCCTGATTCTGCCGATCGGCATCTCCTTCTTCACGTTTCAGGGTCTCAGCTACACGATCGACGTCTACCGGAATCCGGAGGAATACAGCCCGCATTTTCTGAATCTGCTGCTGTACATCTCCTTCTTTCCGCAGCTGATCGCCGGTCCGATCGTCCGCTGGGGCGATATTGCCAGGCAAATCGAAAACCGCAGCTGCACCCCCGGGAAAACCGCCTCCGGCATCCGCCGCTTCCTCGTCGGTCTGAGCAAGAAACTGCTTTTAGCAGATGTCGCGGCCTATGTCGTGGACAGCGTATTCTCACTTGGTGTCGGGGACTCCCGGCTTGCCTGGCTGGCAGGGATCTGTTACACCCTGCAGATTTATTATGATTTCTCCGGCTACAGTGATATGGCTATCGGTATGGGCAGAATGTTCGGTTTCTCTATTAAAGAGAACTTTCTGTTCCCGTATACCGCGACTTCTATCCGCGATTTCTGGCGGAAATGGCATATTTCCCTGTCCACCTGGTTCCGGGAATACCTCTACTTCCCGCTCGGCGGCAGCCGAAAGGGACGCGGGAGAGCCGCTCTGAACCGCCTCATCGTCTTCTTCTGCACCGGACTATGGCATGGGGCAAACTGGACCTTCGTGCTTTGGGGCCTTGGCCACGGGCTGCTCTCCAGTCTGGAAGGGAGCGGGATCATCCCGGTAGAGCGCCTGAAGAAAACGCTGCCTGGCAGGCTCCTTCTGCGCGTCTATACCCTGCTTGCCGTGATGCTGCTCTTTACTCTGTTCCGCGCGGATAACGTCGCGCAGGGCTTCGGGGTGATCGCCTCCATGTTTCGTTTTCAGGCTACCGCTACGGGCGGCGCGCTCCTGGCAGGCCTGAGCACGCCGGCAAATACCCTTATCCTCTGTCTGGCCCTGCTGCTCGCGCTCGATCCGCTCGGCTCCAGGCTCCATGCCTGGCTCACGGAAGAAAGTCCCCGCGAGCTGCTTCCCGATCTCTGCTGTGTGCTGCTGATGCTGCTCAGCATCATGGCGCTGGCCCAGAGCGGCTTCCACCCCTTTATCTATTTTCAGTTCTGACGCTATGAAAAAACAGATTCTTTCTTACCTGATGATTGCCGTGTTCCTGCTTCTCTGCCTACTTCCATCCGTCGGGATACTGGTGACGGGTCCGTCCGCGATGCTCGCGAACGAAACCGCGCCGCGCACCCCGCGCCTGCAGAGCCGGGACGGCAGCCTGAACATCGGTTTTCTGTCCGACGTGACAGATTATATGGAGTCACGATTCGCTTTCCGTCCGGTCTTCGTTACCGCGCGCTCCTTCCTCTATGAAAAGCTGCTCCGCAGTTCCGCGGAAGAGCAGGTTCTGCTCGGCAAAAACGGCCAGCTCCACTACAGCGCGACCGTTGACGACTTCTGCGGAGTCGGTATGTCCGACGCGGAACTGCGGACCGTTGCGGAGCACCTTGCCGCGATTCAGGACACAGTGGAAGCCAAGGGTTCCCTTTTCGTCTTTACAGTTGCCCCCAACCGCAACTCACTGCAGCCGGAAAACATGCCCGCTTCTTTTCGGGTCGACCACGAAAGTGCCAACTTCTCCCGCCTTCTGCCGATGCTGGAAGAATACGGCGTACATACGGTTGACCTGCATGCTCTGCTGAATCGGCAGAACCTCTATTATCTGACAGATTCCCACTGGACCGCGGAAGGCGCTGCCGTCGCGGCTGACGCGCTGCTTGCCGCCGTCGGCCGGGAAAGCCGTTATGCGGCCGGCCCCTTTGGAGAAGACGGGCTGCATGTGGGAGATCTGTACCAGATGCTCTACCCGCTCGGGAAAGGGCGGGAGGCGGAAATCGTCTACACGCCCGGCTTCCGGCACGAGACCTCGTCCAATCCGCAGGGCGGAAACGCGATCACCATTCGCACCACATGCTCCGAAGGTACGGGCAGCCTGTACTGCCGGAGGGATTCCTTCGGTATCTCTCTTTATCCTTACCTGGCGGATGCCTTTGAAACCGCGGAGTTCTCGCGCTCCGCCGACTACACGGTGGAGGCCTTCTCTGACATCGAAGCGGACGTTGTGATCCTGGAGATTGTGGAACGGAACCTGTCCTCGCTCCTGGCCGCAGCTGCCAGCTGATCTGCTGTTCTTTGGTTTTCACCATGCATTTTTATCCATACAGGAAGTGTCAACATGAAACGTAATCTGATTATTGCCCTGATCTGTCTGCTGTTCGCGCTGTTTCTCAACGGCTGCGGGAGCGACGCCGCCCCTGCCTCCGCCGCGGAGCAGCCGGCTGAAGAAACCGCTGCGCCGACCGCGGCCCTTCCGGATGCCGTTCTGGAGCCGGAGGTTCCAGAGGAGGAGCCGGAGGAGAACCCGCTCTATGAAAAAGCCCTTACATTTGTGGATCAGCCGTTGGAAGACCTGATCGCTGAGATCGGTGAGCCGAATTCGTCCGAGTATGCCAGCAGCTGTCTGGTTGTCGGAGAAGACGGCGAGGATGGCATTCTGTATTATGACGGGTTCTTTGTCACGACCTATCGCCATGACGGCGCGGAGACAGTGATTGATGTCATCCCCAACTGAAGAAATCCGCTCCCATCGCTCCCGACAGGAAAAGGCGCGGCGAAACAGGAGCGCGGATAACAGAGAGATCCGTCGTCCCGCAAGGCCCTCTTCAAGCGTTTCCCAGACAGAGGAGAGCATTCCCGATGTTCTGGCAGCCGCTGTCTCTGAACCCGCCGTGATGCAGGCTCCGCCTGCGAAGCGGAGAGGCGGAGTTTTCCGCTGGATTATTCTTGTTCTTCAGCTGATTCTTTTCGCCATCACCATCGCGGCGATCTGGCAGCTGAAAGAGCGCACGCAGCAGGCGACATTCGAGGTCCGCTATCTGGTTCCCGGGCGGGATGACATCGTCGAGTCTGTTTTCTTCGGCGATTCCGCCGCTCTGCACGAGCCGGTAGAGCTGGAGAATTATACCTTCCTGTACTGGGAAGATTCGGAAGGCAAACCGGAGGACCGGGCGGAGTTTCCGGTTTACCGGGATACGCTCTACACCGCGCGTTACGCGCTGAGCTTTGAGTCTGAAAAGCACATTCCCTACCTGAGCACAGACGAGGCCGGTGTTCTCGACATTGAGGGACCGGTTACCGTGCGGGAGTTTGTCAACATTCTGTACACGCTGCTGGATACCGACCTGGTCGGAAAAGGAAAATTCCTGGACGTGGACAAGGAAGATGCCTGCTATAAGGCGGCGGCAACCCTGAAGGACCTCGGCGTATTGGAAGGCACCCGGCTCCATCCGGATGAGAATCTGTCCCGCGGAGATCTGCTGAAGCTCCTGAGCAAGTTCTTCCCCGCCAGCGACGAGCCCTGTGTGTTCATGGACATGACAGAAAACGACGCCTATTATCCCTATTTCTGCACCGCCGTCGCGCAGGGCTGGATCGCCTCCGGGAAGCTGGTGCGCGCCAACGCCGTCACGGAGGTCACCAGAGGGGACTTTGCCCGCATCATGAACCATGTGCTCAAGCGCGACGCGACGCGGCACCTGAAGGATACCGATGTCGGAACCATCCTCGACGTACCGCCGACCAGCGACTACTACGACGATGTGGTTGAGGCCGTCATCTCCCATGAATACCGCATGGAAAACGGCGTGGAAGTGTGGACCAAGAGCGAGGCCCTTCCGCTGCATGACCCCGGTTTCTTCTTTGCCGGCTGCAAGCTCCACTACATCGACGAGAACGGAGCCCCTGCCGCAAACACGACCATGCTGGGCCTCGACTTCAACAAGAACGGCGAAGTCACAAGCGGCGATCCGGAGCTGGACAAACGGCTCTGGGCCATCCTGGAAGAAACCATTGATCCGGACACCATGGAGCCGGAAGAGATGCTGCGCGCGGTCTATGACTATGTTGTCAAGAACTTTACCTATCGCTACGGAAAGATGATCGAGTACGGCGAAGAAGGCTGGGCAGCCCGGGAAGCCACCCGGATGCTGGACAACGGCGCCGGAAACTGTTACTGTTTCGCCTCCCTGTTCTATGAGCTTGCGCGCTTTGTCGGCTATGACGCCAAGATCTACAGCGGCAGGGTCTACGGCGAACAGTATGAATTCCGGGATGAAGAGGGTGATCCCGTCTACTCCCCGCAGGGCTACACGCCGCACGGCTGGGTGGAGATCGAGTTTGACGGCATCCCTTACATCTTCGACACCGAATATGAATACCGCAGCGGCGGATATCTGCAGATGTTCAAGCGCGGCGAACACGCACGCGCCCAGTTCGGATATCTGAAAGCACCGCCGGAAGAATAAAACAGGGGCTGTAAAAGCCCCTGTTTTATTCTTCCGATGCCTCAGGCTCTTCCGCCTGCGGCTTTCTTTTTTCCATCCGGCAGTACGTCTCCGTATAGCCCCGGAGTTTTGCCGCCAGCTCGCTGTCCGCGGCTCCCGGGAGCATCCGCCACTGCCAGTGTCCGCTGTCCGTGCCGGGTGTGTTCATCCGGGCGTCACCGCCGAGCTCCAGAAGATCCTGCATCTGAGCCACAAACAGTCGGGAGGCGGTAGCCATTCCGGTGCGGATCATACCCCAGCACCAGCCTTCGCCGGATGTGATGTGCATATAGCGGCTGGCGTAGCTGTGGTCTTTTCGGCTGAGCGTCTTCAGCCAGCCGTGAACAGGTTCGTTGTCGTGCGTACCGATATAGCAGGTGCTGTTCTCCTGGCAGCGATGCGGAATATGATCTGCCTCACTGTCAGAGTAGAACCCGAACTCCAGAACCTTCATTCTCGGAAGTCCGGAATCCTTCAACAGCTTATCCACCGCCGCCGTCGTATAACCCAGATCTTCCGCAATGAATTCGGTTTCGTTGAACCAGCTTGTCAGCACGCCGACAAGCGCCATGCCGGGGCCGGTACGCCAGCGCCCGTTCTTCGCTGTCTTCTCCCCGAAGGGAACTGCCCAGTAGCTCTCCAGGCCGCGGAAATGGTCGATCCGAATGACATCGTAGAGCTTCACGATTCCCTCGATCCGACGGATCCACCAGCCGAAGCCGTCCTCTTTCATGCGGTCCCAGTTGTAGAGCGGATTCCCCCAGAGCTGGCCGTCATCGTTGAAGTCATCCGGCGGAACTCCCGAGACTTCCTGCGGATATCCGTCCGCGTTCAGCTGGAAAAACTGCGGCTCGGCCCAGATGTCCGCGGAGTCCATCGCGACATAGATCGGAATATCCCCGATGAAGAGAATGCCCTTCTCTTTGGCATACTGTTTTAATGCTTTCCACTGACGGAAAAACAGGAATTGGACAAAACGGTAGAAGTCGATCTCCTCCCGCAGCTGTTCCGTGTAGCGTCTGACCGCGTCGGGGCGATGATTGCGGATCTCCCTGTCCGGCCACTCCTGCCAGCTGCGCATCCCAAAGAAGCCTTTGACCGCCATAAAAAGCGCATAGTTTGACAGCCAGGAATCATTCTCTCTGCAGAATGCCTCGAAAGCCTCCCGAAGCGGCTCTCTTCCCCTCTCGAAAGCGAGACGAAGCAGTGGAAATCTTCCCTCGTAGAGCTTTCCGTAATCCACGCGGGCCGGATTGTCGCCCCAGTCACGGCTTTGGATCTCTTCCGTCGACAGCAGGCCCTCTTCCGCCAGCAGATCCAGATCAATCAGATACGGATTTCCGGCAAAACTGGAGAAAGACTGATAAGGGCTGTCTCCGTAGCTGGTCGGGCCCAGCGGAAGCAGCTGCCAGTATTTCTGACCAGCATCCGCGAGGAAATCTACAAACGAAAAGGCTTCTTTTCCCATCGTGCCCACACCGTAGGGGGACGGGAGTGATGTCATCGGCATCAGCACGCCGCTTGAACGTTTTATCATCGGATTTATTCTCTTCTTTCCGCTCCCTCAGATGAGAGCCTGAATAACGGGTTATCCCTTGACTGCGCCTGCAGCCACACCCTTAATAATGTATTTCTGGCAGAAAATGTAGACAATGATAATCGGTATGATGCTCAGCATAATAACCGCCATGGTCGCGCCGAGGTCAACACTGCCGTAACTGCCTTTCAGATACTGCACATGGATGGGAATTGTCATATATTTGGTGCGGTCCAAAACCAGATAAGGAAGCAGATAGTCGTTCCATACCCACATGGTCTCCAGGATGCCGACCGAAATCAGGGTTGGCTTCAGCATGGGGAGCACCACCAGGAAGAAGGTGCGCACCGGGCCGCATCCATCGATTGCCGCCGCTTCCTCAATCTCCAGCGGCAGACCTTTTACAAAGCCCACAAACATGAAGATGGCGAGCCCGGCACCGAATCCAAGATAGACAATCGGGATGGTCCAGGGTGTGTTCAGCTTCAGATTATCCGCCGTAAACGTCAGCGTAAACATGACCATCTGGAAGGGCACGATCATCGAAAAGAGGCAGAGATAGTAAAAGATTTTGGAAACCGTGCTGTTCACGCGGGCAATGTACCAGGCGCTCATCGACGTGAACAGCAGGATCAGGAACACGGATGCCACCGTAATAAAGAGGCTGTATCCCACCGATTTCAGAAATGGATAGTTGCCAAAGGTCATTCCTTTTATGTAGTTGCTGAACCCGACAAAGCTCTCCTCCGTCGGAAGCGCAAAGGCGTCCGTATTGATCGACGCATTGGACTTAAAGGAGTTTATAACGACCTGCAGGATCGGGAAAATCCAGACCAGACACAGCAGGATAAAGATCACTGTCAGGACTTTGCTGGCGGTTGAATATTTGCTCATTACTGCTGTACCTCCTTACTGCGTGTTGCCGTCTGCTGGGCAATGGCGAGAACCGCCACCAGAATAAAGAACACCACTGCTTTCGCCTGCGCGGCACCGTGCCAGTTCTTCGAAATGTTATAGGTCGAGTAGATGTTCAGCGCCAGCAGTTCTGTCATATTCACCTTCGCGCCGTTCATGATGACCTGCGGCGCTCCGCCGGTCAGCGCGAGGTTCTGGTCAAACAGTTTGAAAGAGTTCGTCAGCGTCAGGAATGTGCAGATGGTGATCGACGGCATCACATTGGGAATAATCACCTTTGTCAGCGTCTGCCAGCCCGTGGCGCCGTCAATTTTTGCCGCCTCCAGCATATCGCCCGGAACAGACTGTAAACCGGCAATATAGATAATCATCATATAGCCGATCTGCTGCCAGGCAACCAGAATAACAAGCCCCCAGAAGCCATAGGTCGCGTTCGCCGTGAGATAGGTGCTGTAGCGCTTCAGAATGGCATCAAAAATCATTGCCCAGATATAGCCAAGGACAACGCCGCCGATGAGATTCGGCATGAAGAAGACCGTGCGGAAAAGATTGGCTCCGCGCATCTTCTGGGTCAGGGCATAAGCAATGAAAAAGGCGAAAACATTGATGAGCACAATAGACACAACGGCGAAGCCCGCGGTGTTCCAGAAGGCATGTGTAAAGCCCGCGTCACCGAATGCCTTGACATAGTTGGAAATGCCTACCCATTTGGCATCCCTGGGCGTGTTGAAATTGCAGAAGGACAGATAAATCCCCTGAATGAACGGCCAGATAAATCCAATTACAAAGCACAGGAAAGTCGGCAGGATAAACAGTGGGAACCACCGCTGGATCGGACGGCGGATCAGGACACTGTTGACGATCGTATCGTCATGTTTCTTTTTCCGCAAGATAATCTCCTCTCTTTCATCTGTTCTAATCTGTTTTGCACAGAGGAAAGCCTCTTCTCTTCCCGCGGAGGAGCTTTCCTGCATGCGAAACAGACGCGAGGACGGGCAGAAGCCCGCCCTCGCATATCTTTTTTGTTAAAACCGAGGATCAGCCGTTGACCGTGTTGTATTCAATGGCCCAGCCATCAACAAACGCAGTTACGACATCCGCCCAGTTGGCATCGCTCTGATCAGCAGAGTACTTGGCAAGAGCATCCACCATGCCCGCGCGCCAGCTGTCCACATTCGGGGTATAGTTGAACGCCCAGGTCACAGCATATTTGCCTGCCGCAAGCAGTTCGGAAGCGGCGGCGGAAAAGCCGTTCGCGGATTCCGGAGCTGCTTTGAAGGGGATGTCACCGATGCTGCAGAGCGTCTGAATGCCGACATCGGAGGTTACACACCAGTACAGGAAGTCGAGGGTCGCCTTCTGATCGGCCTCAGAAACCTTCGCGTTCACCGCGAGGCAGTTTTCTGTGCCGGAGCAGAGGCCCGCATCTTCTTCTCCGTCAACACCGCAGTAAATGGGGATCATGGTGATGTCATCGGGATTCAGGCCAAAGTTGTCAACCATTGCGCTCCATTCCCAGGTGCCGTTCTGATAGAAGGCCGCTTTCCCTTCGCCGAATTCCGCTTCCGCCTGGTCGCCGGTAGCAGAGGTCAGGGAGGTCTTCTCCGCAGCGGAATCATTGATATACAGATCCCAGATCATGCGATAGTTGTTGAGATACGCACCGGTAACGGTGGCAGGCTGCATGGTCACGCCATCATCGCGGAACTCATAGAAGAGAGGCATGTTGGTCAGGTGACCGGAGAAGCGCCAGCTGGAAGAACCGTCAAGACCGGCAGAGGTAAAGGCGTCGAAACCCAGTTCATCTGCGCGCGCATGGATGTCGTCGGCGACAGCCTTCAGAGACTCAAAATTGGTGATTTCATCCAGGGAGTGACCGGCCTGCTCCAGCAGCGCCTTGTTGACAATGATGCCAAAGCTTTCATAGATCCAGCCGATCGCCTTGGTCTCGCCCGCTTCGTTCTTCAGGTTGAAGTCCGTGGTGGTCAGCTCGCCCATGACATCGCTGCCGTCGAGCACCAGCGCGTAATCATCCCAGTCCACAAGTGCGGCATTGTTGCCGATGTTGAACAGGGTCGGGGCTTCAGACTTTGCCATCTCCGCAGTCAGGGTATCGGAATAGGTACCGGAGGCAGCGGTAACAATTTTGGTAGGAACGCCTGTCTCAGCCTGATAGGCCGCAGCGAGTTCCTGCAGCGCTGTGTCGGCTTCCGGCTTCATATTCAGCCAGTATACTCTGCCGGCTGCTGCCGGGGCTGCTGCTTCCGCAGCGGGAGCTTCTGCCTCTGCTGCCGGGGCTGCTTCCGAGGCGGCCGGTGCAGAAGAGCTGCCACAGGCTGCCAAGGCAAATACCATGACCAGAGCAAGAAGCAATGCGATGATCTTTTTCATGTTTTTTCTCCTTTTCATTTTTCCTTGCTGTGCAAGGTGATTTGTATTTTCAGGCCGGACGGCCGGAAAATCAGATTGAACGGACAGAAGCACCTTCGCGGAGCTTTGTCTCCAGCAGTTTATGACGGAAATACGCCGGATCCCGCAGCATGTTGGCAAGAATCCGAACGGTCTCCTTCCCCATTTCCTCTGCCGGCTGGACCATCGTTGTCAGTGTCGGAATGGCATATTCCGAGACGGCGAGGCCATCGATCGCGATAACGGAAACATCCTCGGGAACGTGAAGTCCGTGATCCTCCAAGGCTTTTATCGCTGCCATCCCCGCAGTATCTGACAGGGTAAACAGCGCGGTAAAGTCCTTTGTGCGTTCGATCAGACGGCATACCCCCTGATAGATATCTGCCATCTCGAAACCGCCACCGGTTTCCTCGAGCAGCTCGGGATTTGGTTGGATGCCGTTATTCTCCAGCGCCGCACAGAAGCCCCTGTAGCGCAGTTCGCTGATCGAGCGATCCCCGGTACCGGGCAGCACTGCCGCAATCGACCGGTGTCCGCGCCTGATCAGTTCTTCCACCGCACGAAATGCCGTCTGATAGTCATCTATGGAAACGGAAGAATAAGCCTGCTCTTCCAAACTTCCAAAACAGTTTGTGAAGCTGCAGCAGACATAAGGAACCGTTACCGTCGTCAGCTCTGTCGGCCTGTAATCAAAACGACCGCCCAGAAAAATCAGCCCCCGGAGCTTTTTCTCCCTTTCCAGGACAGCCCCCGCCTTGACTTCATCCGCATCCGTATCGATATAATGGAGCACCATGGTATATCCACACCGCTCAATTTCCGTTGATATTGCTTTCAGAACTGCAGAGAAGAACAAATTCCCCGTTCCGCGCACAACAACCCCAATGGCATCCGATCGGGTTCGAACCAGGTCTCTGGCGCTGTTATTCGGGACATAGGAGCAGCGCTCCACCTCGTCCAGTACCTTTTGCCGAACTTCCTGGCTCACATCGGGATGATGATTCAGAACGCGTGAAACCGTGCTTACACTCACGCCACAGTTTCTGGCAATGTCTTTGATCGTCATGGCCTTTCACCTGTTCCAACAACAGCCACCCGGCACGGGCATCCTGCACAAATCGCGAAAATACCCTCGGAAGTTGTATCGGAAACGTTTCTGGTAACGTTTCCAGTCGCATACATTTTATGGTTTTCCGTCCTCCATGTCAATCTCTTTTCATCTCCGCTTAAAAACTTCGTAACATCTTCCAGTTTTCGCAATTCTTCTTTGTATATTTTCACCAAAAAGAAAAGCGTGTCGTTCAGACACGCTCTGGAAAACGATTTGCTATTCTTTTGATCCCTTATACCACCGCTCCCGCATCGATATCCAGCCCCAGTTCACGGGGAAGGAAGCGTGGGCAGACGCTCTCCGGGACCGTAATGGTAGCAGAAGCCAGCCTGGTTCCGATGACACAGGCATCCGCGAGGGATTTGCCGTAGCTCAGGCCGATGCTGACGCCCGCGCAGAACGCGTCTCCCGCTCCGGAAGTATCACAGACCGTAACCGGAACTGCCGGACAGACTCCGCAGCCTATCCCGGCTTCCGCCCAGACGGCCCCTTTTGAGCCCATCGTCACCACCATGGAGCGCAGGCCGCCAGCCTCCACTCGCTTCCGGAGTTCCTCCGCCATCTGCTCCGGATCCAGTTCGGAAAAATCATCCGCGAAGAAGATGCCAGCCTCCTGGACGTTACAGATAAAGCAGGCCGTGCGCTGAATCAGGTCTCTTCTCTGCAGCGCGATACTCATGTTGGCAACCAGCGCAACCGTGGGGACACCGTACTTTTCCGCGTACTCAAAAGTCAGTTTGGCAACTTCCTTGTCCACGTCCACCTCAATGACCACGCTGGTCGCGTCAGAGAAAATCGCGTCACCCTGCTCTTCCAGAAGTTTGCGCATTGCTTCCATCTCCGGGCGTTTAGAAATCGAGGCCAGCACATCCCCCTGGTTGTCCATCACCGCAAGCCAGATTCCCATCCCGTCCGGAACAACGGAAATATACTTGGTATCCACCTTGTGATTCTGGAGCTTTCGAAGGACCTCCGCCCCCTGTGCGGTGTTGTCCACCATGCTGACAAAGCGGGGCCGCAGCTCCACATTGGCAATATCCTCCGCGACGTTTCTGCCTACTCCGCCGTGGACGATCTCCACGCGTCCGGCATTGCGTCCTGCCGGTATATATGCCCCTTCCGGAAAACCCTTGAAGTCAACAAATACGTTTCCAACTACAACAATCGGCATCTTCGTCTCTCCTGTTTTGAAGCTATTTCTGTCCCGAGGGACATTCTTCCGTTTCCCGAAACGCAGTTCAGAGATCCAGTTTCAGATCTCCTTCCCGGATCCAGCCCATCTTCCGAAGCGGAAGCGCAAAGAGCCATGTCAGTACCGCAGGGAGGACAAAAGAAATCAGAACGAGTCCCAGCCAGTCCATCCCGGTAATCGCCGCTTTTGTGCCGTTGGCAATATCCGCCACCCAACCGGCATATACCCCGAGCTGTCCGACCAGACCGCAGGTTCCCATGCCGGAGGAGACCGCGGCACCGTTCATCTGCAGTCTGAAGATGCAGGTGGCAATCGGCCCGGTCACCGCCGCTGCCAGCGTCGGCGGAATCCAGATTCTGGGATTGCGGACAATGTTGCCCATCTGCAGCATACTGGTTCCGAGTCCCTGCGCGACCAAACCGCCCCAGCGGTTTTCCCGGAAACTCATGACGGCAAAGCCCACCATCTGCGCACAGCAGCCCGCCACCGCCGCGCCGCCTGCCAGACCAACCAGCCCAAGCGCCGCGCAGATGGCTGCGGAAGAAATTGGAAGCGTCAGCACCACGCCGACCACGACCGAGACGATGATCCCCATGAAGAAGGGCCTCAGTTCCGTCGCCCACATGATCGCCTGCCCGAAGGCACTTGCTGCCGCGCCGACCGGCGCTGCAACCAGAGCCGCAAATCCGATTCCTGCCAGGATCGTCACAATCGGGGTTACCAGAATATCAACCTTTGTCTCCTTGCTGACCGCTTTCCCGACTTCGGAAGCCAGCAGCGCTACAAAGAAAACCGCCAGCGGACCGCCGGCCCCGCCCATGGCGTTGGTGGCAAAACCAACCGGAATCAGGGAAAAGAGCACCAGCGGCGGACACTGCAGCGCATTCCCGATCGCAACAGCCATTCCCGGCCCGACCATGGCGGAAGCGAGTCCGCCGATGGTATAGCGCATGGCGCCTTCGCCGGATCCGACAGTCACGATCACTGCCTGAAGGAAGCCGATCTGAAACTGGCTTCCGATGGTGTTCAGGATCGTTCCGACCAGAAGCGTGCAGAAGAGGCCCTGCGCCATCGCGCCCATGGCATCAATAAAATACCGTTTTGCGGAAAAGACAATATTCTTCCGCCGAAGAAACGCCTTTATTTTTTCCATTGTCCTCTCCTCCCCTTTCATTCTTTTCGCATAGATTACCACAGCTTTGTCCCCGGTTCAAGTTTATCTTTTCACAGGCAAAGTTTCCCATTCGGAGATGACAGAATCCCGCAGCATGTGGTATACTCTGCCTGTCTCTTCCCGAGAAATGTCCGCGCCGCCCCCGGGCCCCTGTTCGGCAGGCTGCGGAATCAGATCAGCAGATCAATTTGGCAGTGAATGAAGGAGGTTTTCCAATGAAACGCAGTGAAATCAACGCCGCTCTTCGGGAGATGGAAGGAATGCTGAGGGATTACCGTATTGCGCTCCCCGACTTCTGCTATTTTACACCGGAAGAGTGGCAGGAAAAGGGTCACGAATTTGATGAGGTTCGGGAAAACATGCTGGGCTGGGATATTACCGACTACGGTCTCGGCCGTTTCCGGGAAGTCGGTTTTTCTCTGATCACCCTGCGCAACGGCAATCTTGCCAGGAAAGACCGCTATCCGAAGCCCTACGCGGAAAAGCTTCTTTATCTGAAGGAAGGGCAGTATTCTCCCATGCATTTTCATTGGTACAAAATGGAGGATATTATCAACCGCGGAGGCGGAACGGTCCTGATCCGCGTTTACTACTCCGATTCTCAGGAGGAGATTGACCGCTCCTCCCCCGTCACCGTTCATGTTGACGGCGAGTCCCGAACGGTTTCCGCCGGCAGTCAGGTCGCTCTCTATCCCGGTCAGAGCATCACGATCTACCCATATCTGTACC
>JAFSLL010000149.1 GCA_017448455.1 Oscillospiraceae bacterium
CGCCATTTTGCACCGGACAATAAACTCTGCGGTCCCGCGAAAATTGGAAAACAGGCCTTTCTGCTTACGAATCATACGCTTGCATTCCCGGAGCTTCTCCGGATCGACTTTCAGCCCATTTGCCAGATACATGGCCGCACCGGCAGCGAGCAGCCCGCTGTGTTCGAAATGGTTGCCCGGCAGGATCCTGTTATAGTTCTCAATCAACTGATCACATTTGTCCTGGATAGTCATGTCATGCTTTCCTCCCGCACTCATACTTTACATAAAACACCCGTGTTCCCGCACAGGAAATGGAGTACCGGATAATTATAGCATAAATCCGGCCGACAGGGAACGCCAAAACGAAAAAAGTGAAACTCTTCCGCGTCCGTATTTCCTGCAGAAACTCCCGGCGGAGACGGCGCCTTTCCGTCTCCGCCGGGAGTCTTCATGCTATGCGGATTCCTCTGTGTAAAAACTCGGCCATCTGCCATGTTCATCTTCCTGAATGGGACCTTCGCCGAACAGTGCGGCCAGCAGCTCATAAGTCAGTTTTTGACGCTGGAGGATCTTTTCCAGTGTCTCTTCCACAGGATAACGCCTCCTTCTGTCGATCGAACCTGTGTATAATATTATGTTAACATCCGTGATCATATCATACATTGAGTTGCTGTAAAAAGCAACAAAGAATCAAAAACAATAATTAACAATATTATGTAAATTAGACAAGTTTCCGATCCTGAGAGCCGCAGCCCCGTCATTGTTGTTTCCGATTTGTATTATAGAAAAGGACGAAGAACAGTTTCCTGCCCTTCGTCCCGGAAATCTTTATTTTTTACGCTCTCGCTTTCCATGGAAGATTTCTCTCATGGAGACAATTTTGTCGGCCGCCAGCACAATCCAGCCTGCGGCATGCGACGGCGGAATCACGCAAATGGGCCACATGTGCCTTCGAACCGCGTCTTTCTGCGTTGCATTCGCGAAATACTCATTTTCTGCGATTTCAGCCCCGAGATGGGGATGGGAATAGGCTTTTTTCCAGGACGGGCTGGAGGAAACCTGTTTTTCCGTCATACCGATATCATGGAGCAGCCCACCGAAAACCGCATCCTCCACATCGACCGGGATGCCATGTCTGTGAAGCCAGGCGGCAATCCGGTAGCTTTCCTGCGCAACGCGCAGACTGTGGAGAGCGACATTTTCACTTCGGTGATGCGGGATGTCCCATGCGGAGCGGAAGCGGTCGGAGTTGACCACATCCGCGCCAAGCCGCGTCACTGCCTGCAGCAGCGGATCATCGTCCTTTTTTCTTCCTGACATGGCGATCACAGTAACTCCGCAAACAGACGGAGAATCAACTGGCTGAGTTTCAGATAGCCGGACCGGATATCCCGATACTGCTCGGTTACTTCTGTACACTGTTCGAAAGTTCTCTCAAAATCCTGGCGGATCTCGGTAACAACGTGACTGCCGACCATCAAACAGCCGTTTTCAAAATGATGATAAAGGCTGCGATAGTCCAGGTTGATGGTGCCGCAAGTGGCGACAGCATCGTCCGCGACAGACATTTTACAGTGGCAGAACCCGGGTGACCACTCAAAAATCCGCACCCCGTTCCGTGCCAGACTGTTGTAGAAGGAGCGGGTTACGCTGTAGACTATTTTTTTGTCCGGAATACCGGGCGTGATTACACGGACATCTACCCCGCGCTTAGCTGCGAGCGAAAGCGCATGGATCATTTCGTCCGTCAGAATCAGATAGGGAGTGATAAACCAGCAGTATCGGTTGGCTTTTTCGGCGATGCTGATGTAGACATCTTCTCCGATCCGTTTGTCATCCATGGGGGAGTCCGCATAAGGCTGAACAAAGCCATCTCTGTGCGAATGATAATCTGTTGCCGGAGTAAAGCGTGAGAAGTCAGCCTCATCCCAGTTTTCCTTGCTGCCCGCATACCACATCTCCAGAAAAGCAACGGTCAGACTTCTGACTGCGTCTCCCTCCAGACGGACACCGGTGTCTTTCCACTGTCCGAAAGGATTGGTGATGTTAAAATACTCCTCTGCCAGGTTATAACCGCCGGTAAAGCCGACCTTTCCGTCAACGACCGTGATTTTGCGGTGATCGCGGTTGTTCAGGAATACGTTTAAACCGAGTTTGAAAGGGTTGAATACTTTGCATTGGATGCCGCGCTTTTCAAGCTTGCTGACAAAATTCGTGGTGATGAAGCCGATGCTGCCCATGTCATCGTAGAATACCCGGACATCGATGCCTTCCTGTGCTTTCTCTGCCAGAACATCTTCAATCCGCTGCCAGGAAGAGGCGTCTTCGATAGCATGGTATTCCATAAAAATGAAGGATTTCGCTTCCCGGAGCGCATTGAGCTGTGCCTCCAGCGCGGGAGAGGCATCGTCATAATAAACGACATCTGTGTCTTGATAAACAGGGTATCCGGCGCGGTTTGCGATATAGCTGGCAATCCCTGCGGCATCGGGAAAGGACGTCTTCAAATCAGCCAGCTCTTCCTTGTTCTCCGGAAGCAGAGGGAGCAGGGCATGGTCGATTTCCGAATACCGTTCCCGCATATCCCTCGGTCCTCGATTCAGACCTACCAGAAGGTAAAGCGTAATGCCCATGATCGGCAATGTCAGAATCAGGATGACCCAGGGCATTTTCATCGTGGAGGTAATGGCCTTGGAGTAAATGAAAAGCGCCAGGAGAAGGGCAAAGATTCGGGCAAAGACGTTGATCCATTCGGCAAGGACATACAGCCGGCTGAACGTCATGAGGATCAGCAGCAGTTCCAGGACAATCGAAATGATGACAAAGATCATGCGCTTTACGCCGTTTCTGCTGTTTGCTTTCCCTTCATGTGTCTGAGTTTGTTCCATTTTTTCCTCTCTTTTCATACTGTATTTCTGCGTTAAAAAACTGCGGTTTCGCAGCCTTTTCCATCGTACAGTGAAGTGCGAAAAACTCAACCGGAAATGCCCAGCGCGTAGCAGCTGTCACAGTAGTTGAAGACCGCTCCGATGGGGAGCTCCTTTCCGCAGCCTCTGCATCTTCGGATATACTGCCGTTTGTTTTCTTTCATCAGTTCAGCGATCCTCTCACAGATGGCGTGACGTTCCTCGGTGCAGTCATCCGGCAGGCCGATCCTCCGAAGAAGCTGATGATGAATATCGTAAGCTTTATACTGCAGCTCGCAGTCAGCCAGGGTCTCCGTGCCGAAATAGGGAAGGGGAATCCTCTTTTTCAGGAGAATCGCTCTGGCACACTCAGACCAGTATGTCACAAGCTCCATGGTTTTCGTGTCAACCGGGCAGGTGATCAGGTCGAAGACCAGCTCCCTCTCGCTCTCTACCTGCCTCATTCCCTTGAGGCACTGAAGCAGTGTCAGGGCGTCCCGCATATCTTCGCGGACAAATGACGGGCTTCGCTCCATTTTCTGCCAGGTTTTCAAAAGCAGCGAAATCGGGTAATTTCTGCCCAGTACTTCACGCGGAAAGGCGATGCATGCCGTACGGATATGGGGGCACTTTTTACCGAGCAGCTCTCCGATAATCGGCTTGTCGCCAAATACCAGAACCTCGCCGTATTCGTTGAGGCCGTATCTGCCTGCCCGGCCGCCGATCTGGTTGACTTCGGCCGTGTTGATGGTGCGGAATACTCTTCCGTCATATTTTTCGGTCTCTGCAAAAACGATTCTTTTGATCGGCAGGGAAATGCCCAGACCGATGGCATCGGTCGCGACAACAATATTGGTCTCACCGGAGGTGTATTTGCGCACTTCGTTCCGTCGGGCTTCCGGAGGCAGTGCTCCGTATATGACACTTGCGCGGAAACCGCTCCTCTCCAGCAGGGCAGCGGTGGAGAGAACGCTTTTGCGGGAAAAACAGATCAGCGCGTCATCCGGCCGCAGATCCTGATAGCCGCGGCAGATTCCGCCGTAGCGGAGCGGACAGAGCCTTTCATGACGGACAATGCTGTACTGGTCTGAAAACCGCCTGATCAGACTCTCAATGAATCGCAGCGCTTCGGGCGCCATGCAGATGTGAACGACATCCGCCTTTACCAGACAGATGGCTTTGAGCCAGGAAGCTCCTCTCGCGGGATCCGCGATCAGCTGTGCCTCGTCGATTACGGCTGTCCGGAACTGTTTTCGGTAATCGCACAGTTCAATGGTTGACGAGACAATCTCCGCGTTCTCCACGGGAATCGCCTCTTCCCCCGTGAGCATGCTGCAGGGGATGCCCGCGGCATTGATTTTGTCGAACATCTCCAGCGCGAGGAGGCGCAGCGGTCCGAGATAGGTTCCCGGGCGGTTCTTTTTGAGGTCCTCGATCGCGTCATAGGTTTTGCCGCTGTTGGTTGGGCCGACGTGCAGAACAAAACTTCTCTTCAGTTTTTTTGCTTCTTCAATATATTCTTCCGGGGAAAACTCCTGAAAAATCCGGCGGATTTCCTCCATCTGCCGTTGCTCGTCAAGGGTATTCCGCTTTTCCTTCAGGACCCTGGCAATCTCGGGATGGCTGAGCATGCGCTCAACCAGATCCGAAGGCCAGACGCCGACATTCCACCAGGAGCCGCCCCGCCCGCGAACCCTGCGAATCTGAGGCTTTGGAAAATAACGCTGAATCATCTTCTTCGGAATGCCGTATGTCTGAATAATCTGATGCTGGGTCAGCATCGGGTCTTTATTGTTTATGTGTTTTCCTTTTGCCATTGGATGCTCTCTTTTCTCTGCAGTCAGTTCTTGCTTCTGTTTTGCCTGCAAGGGGTGTCAGGTACCGATAAACGGATTCCAGAAACGGCCGCCGTTCCGGTGATTGAGCCAAAGAGCGCAGACGAAGAGCAGCGCGCAGAAGACCATGGCGAAAACATCCCAGTGAGTGAAAGGCCGCGCCATATACCAGGTCCGTTTCTTGTTTTTTCCAAAGCTGCGAAGCAGCATGGCGTTGGAGATGACTTCGATTCTGTCCATGCTGGACAGAATCAGCGGGATCAGAATGGCGCCGGCACTCTTCAGACGCTTGATGAGCGTCTGTTTTTTGCTCATCTCAATGCCCCTTGCCTGCTGGGCCAGAGAGATATCGTGGTATTCTCTCTGAATATCGGGGATGTAGCGGAGGGCAAGGGCCACCGAATAGGCAATGGAGTATTTGACACCGATCCGGTTGAGTGAAGCGGCAAATTCGCTGGGCTGCGTTGTGCAGACAAAAAGAAGGACAATCGGGATGGTTGCCAGATACTTCAGCAGCAGATTCAGATGGTAGAAAAGCTGTTCTTTGGTCATGACATAGTTTCCGCCAAGTGAGAAAAGCACGTGCCGGCTCCCATACAGGCTGACTCCGTGCTGCGGGGAGAACAGAAAAACCAGGACATTGTTCAGAATCATGAAGACGGCCGTGAAACCCAACATAAAGCTCACGTCGCTCAGTCGGATCTTCGACATCGCAAAGAGCACCAGACTGATAACCGGCAGAACGATCAGGAGTCTGGTATCATAGGTCATCATGGCGGCAAAGCTCCACAGAAGGAGGCAAACCAGTTTTGTCGCACCGGTCAGACGGTGAATGGGGGAGTCGCGGTCGACATAGTTAAAGATGTTTCTCATCCGCGCTTTTCCTCCCGTTCAAAGGCGATAAAGCGTTCGACGAAGCTCTGCCCGTTTTCAATCCCGCAGAGGATTGCAAGCTCATACAGACTGGTTTCTTTCAGGCTTGCCTGTTCTACAAGCTCCGGATTCGTAAGCACTGCCGCGCAGCTGTTGTCGGCAATCAGCCTGGATTCATGGAAGACCAGGGCGCGCCGGGCATATTCCAGCATCAGATGCATGTCATGTGTGATCATCAGCACCGTAATGCCTCGCCCGTTCAGCTCCCGCAGGAATTCCATCATCTCCGTATAGTGCCGGTAATCCTGTCCGGCTGTCGGTTCATCCAGAATGATCAGCGCCGGTTCCAGTACAAGGATGGAAGCGATGGTGACCCGTTTCTTCTGCCCGTAGCTCAGAGCGGAGATGGGCCAGCTGCGGAAGCGCCAGAGCCCGCATATTTTCAGCGTTTCCTCCACTCTGGCCTTTACCTCGTCCTCGGCGACATTCCGGGTTCTCAGGCCAAGGGCGACTTCGTCAAAGATCATGGTTTTTGAGATCATCTGGTTTGGATTCTGCATGACGTATCCGATTCGGTCAGCCCGTTCCTTGATGCTCATGCTGTCGAGGTCCTCTTCCCGAAATCGAAGTGTACCTTCCTGCTGCCTCTCAAAGCCGCAGATCACTTTGGCAAAAGTTGATTTCCCTGCGCCGTTGGTACCTACGATTGCCGTGAGTTCCCCTTCTTGAATCCGGACCGAGACGTTTTCCAGTGCCGTGTGTCCATTGGCATAGGAAAAACAGATGTCTTTTGCCTCCAGAAGACTGGACTTATCCGGCTCCGGGTTTGCGGCGGTGACAGCCTGATACCAGCTGTGAACCTGCTCTTTCTCCGCCTCTGTGAGCAGAAGGCTGTGGATGCTGTGCGGCTTCATATCCGGCCGCACAGCAATGCCTGCATATTTCAGCGCTGTGAGATAGAGCGGTTCGCGGATCCCGTTTTCTTCCAGCCAGTTTCCGGCGAGAAGGTCATCGGGCTTCAGATCAGCAACAATCCGTCCATCTGCCATCAGGACAATTCGATCCACATCGCGGTGCAGAACATCTTCAAGACGGTGTTCAATGATAATCACGGCTGCGCCGGTCTGCTCCTGCATCTCATCGATCAGCTCAATGGCAGATTTTCCCGTCGCGGGATCCAGATTCGCCAACGGCTCATCAAACAGGAGAAGGTCGACTTTGTTCACCAGAATTCCGGCCAGGGCGACGCGCTGCTTCTGACCGCCGGAAAGTTCGGTCGGGGCATGTGTCAGCCTGCCGGCAACCCCGACCAGTTCCGCTGCCTTCTGTACGCGCTCATGCAGCTCCGGATCTTCCACACAGTCGTTTTCAAGCGCGAAAGCGATATCTTCCGCGACTGTGAGTCCGATAAACTGTCCGTCGGAGTCCTGCAGACAGGTTCCCACATGCTGGGAGATTTCAAATAAACCGAGGTTTCTGCTTTCTTTTCCGCATATTGTCAGGCTTCCGCTCATCTCTCCCCGATAGGAGAACGGAATCAGTCCGTTGATACAATGTGCCAGCGTGCTTTTTCCGCAGCCGGACGGCCCGGCAATGAGAATTTTTTCTCCCCGGCGAACCGTCAGATTGATGTTATGCAGGGTCGGCTCTGCCTGCGCGTTATACTGAAAACCGAAGTTTTCAAATCGGATGATGATATCGTCCATGCTTTTCTCCTGAAAAAAGGGCGGCCTGATCAGCCGCCCCACAGCTTGCCGAATGTAAGATTGTGCCCTCAGTCTTCCTCTTTGAGACTTCCCTTTTTCGGCTTGGTCAGCGCGTAGGTCAGGCACAGCAGCGTTCCGATGATGGCGGTGGTCACAATATTCGCGATACCGCCGACAAGGCCCTGTGTAAATACTTTGTTTGCGGGCTCTGCGTACATTACAATGTCCAGAACGGGTGCGATGACGCCCCAAGCAATGATATGACCGATGATCTGGAAGAGATTGAAGCGGATAATATCCTTTGTGCTGAACTCTCCGTCTGCCAGCTGGATCTTTCTGGAGAGGAAGCCCATGAGCAGGCCAAAGCAGGCAGAGGCAATAACCCAGCTCCACCAGATGCCCCAGCCATAGCTGAAGTCAATCAGGGCATGCCCGATCAGGCCGATCAGAGCACCGGCAAGCGGGCCAAACATCACTGCCATAAATGCCAGCAGACCATACTGGGTGGAGATGTTGGTGTTGGGAACGGGACTTGGAATCGCGACAAAACGTCCTAAAACAAAAAACAGTGCGGCGCCGATTCCAATGGCGACAATGATTCTGACGGAATTGTTTTTCATAGTATTCTGTCCTTTCCTCCCTTATTCTCTGAGAGTATACGGCAAACGCCCCGGTGATCCGGGGCGTCGAAAAAACTGCTGTCATAGCCTCATCTTTCGCCTCACCGCCGGATTTGGCACCTTGCGTCCTGCAGGCTGCCGGGCTTCACAGGGCCGTTCCCTCCGCCACTCTTGATAAGGTGTTCTCTTTTACGCCAGAAATTATAGCAGTTATTCCGGCGATGTCAAGGAATTTCGTTTCCGCCGGGCAATATGGACACACAGGGCACGCTCCGCCTGTGCTTTCGGTATGCTCCAGACGGAGGAACATTCTCTGCCATGGCTGTTTTACGTCGCGATATCGGCAGATCTCGGCAGCCGGAGGAGTTGATTTTCCCTGCGCAACATCGGAGATGATCATTAACAGCAGGTCCCCATTCCGAGCAAAATTGATACAAGCACACGATGAACCCAGGCTGAACCCAAAATCAGCCTGGATTCACTATCGTTGGGTTCAAACCCGGAAACGATTGCGCATACAGAAAGAGCGCGCCTA
>JAFSLL010000013.1 GCA_017448455.1 Oscillospiraceae bacterium
CTTTTCTTGCGACAGCTGAAGCCCACATAAAAGGTATCCTCCCGCCCAAAATGGGCGGGAGGGAGGGACGCTCATCTAATCACCAGGCGAATAGCATTTGCTACCTGTTCATCGTTTCGGAACTTCTCAAGAAGTCTCTGCTCTTCTTCTGAGCAGATTTCTGCGCGTTTACCCATTGGATAGTATAACTCCGCAATCTCATCCGGCGCACAGTCCAGTGCCTCGCACACCGCACGCAGGTTTGCTATGCTCATTGTGTCGATGCCTCGCCGATCCCAGTTGTAGATATTTGTGCGAGGAATACCTGTTTCATCCTGAAACCGCTGCAAATTCCCGTATTTTTTCAAGACTAATTCCTGCAAACGGCCGCTTTTCCCATTCAAATCCGTTCACCTCACCATATTCAGCATCCAATCACTGTTTTTATTATATATCAGCTTGTGATTTAATTCCAGACATTTCTTTTTTGTCTTTTGCCTGTATCGTAGCTGGGAGCCACAGTCTGCTCACACTTAACTGAGTTGGTTGCTGCAGGACGAATGCGGCTTTCTGTTGATGATATGAGAAAAACCTCCGTGCGAACTTACTCGAGGAACGTTCAAGCGTCCAACTCGCTCAAAGTATAGGTTTTCCCATCCTGCAATGTCCGAATGCGCGCGCGATACGCGGCAAGCTCCGGCAGCTCCGTAAATGCCGTGGCGTGCTCTGTGTGCATCGGAACAACGCGCTTCGGCTCGACGGTTTCAATCAGCCGGACGATGGTTTCCACATAGGCATGCCCGCTGGTGTGCAGCTGTACGACCGGCTGCCCGTTGAGAAAGTGCGCCAGCTCCCGGTCCGGGTGAGACCCGCCCGGCAGGTATTCCTTCCACATGGAATAGATGATCTGGCTGTTGCCTGTTCGAAGGAATTTTTCCAGCATATTCTGAAACGTGGTCTTGCGATTCGGCTTTTGCGTCTTGCGCACCGGCATCACAAAACCATCCCGATAAAGCTCTTCGCTCGTCACGGGCCGGAACTCCACATCGACGCCCAGCTGTCCGGCAAGCTCCGGTAAATGGCCGCATTGCTTTTCCCAGACGTTCGGGAGACCGAGCACACGGATCACAGGGTGCACGGGCGAAGGGCGGTATATGGCTGAGCGATCCGCCATGTCTGCCATGGCGGTCAGCATCAACTCCGCCTGATACGCATCGCAGACGAAGTGCTGCTCCGGCGGCGTATTCTGGTAGAACTCCATCATGCTGTCCAGATTGGTCGAGGAAACGAGGACAAAGTTATACTTTCTTTCGCGGAACAGCTTACCAGCCGCCGCGCCCAATTCCGCTTCGGTTTGGATCGGATTGTGCCGCGCTTCAGTGGTTCTCGAGAGCATCGTGCCCTCTGTGATCAGCAGGTCAATGCCCTTGGGTACCGAGTGCAACGCCTCCCACACACCGTCATTTTCTCCCAGAACACCGTGCTCCCGAAAATCGCCGGTGAACAAAATCCGTTTTCCTTCCACCTCGATGAAGAACATATATGCGTCCGGCGCGGAATGATCGGTGCGCAGCGGCGTGACGCGGAAACCCGAAATATCGTCGATCACCTGCCCTGACCGATACGTGCGCATCCGCTCGACGATTGGCAAACCGTTCTCGTGGCGCACAAAGTCAAGGCGCTTCGTCAGAGTCTTCAAAATCTCCTTTGCCAGTGGCCCAATATACATCGGTATGCTTTCGTCCCGCTGTGGGACCTTTTGATAAAGCCCATAGTGATCTCCGTGGGGATGAGAAAAGAGGACGGCTTCCGTGCTTCTGCCGTCGAAGACCTGCTCGATCAGCAGGTCGTCCGTGATCGGGCTGTCGCAATCCGGCAAATTGGCGCCAAAGTCGAGCAAAATGCGCTTGCCGCCGGCGGAGAGCTCGGTACAGCAGCCCCCGATCTGGTTGTTGCCGCGATAGATGGTCAGTTCAGCCATGGTCTATCCCCCCCAAACTTCTGTTTTCTCCATGCGCTGTCCTCGAAAATAGCCTTCAGAGCATCCACCAGACACGTCGCAAGCGGATCATCGGCCTTGCCAGACAGACAGCCGCCCTCACGGACAGCGTCCCTCAGTCTGATGCTTTCAATGGTCGATTCTGTCTGATCACTTTCCGGCTGCAAATAGACTGGACGCAGGCGCTTGTCCCAAAGTGTTCCTCTCTTGTCTTTCTCGTCTCCTATGTAATCTATCAGCTGACCCAGCGTGTAGAGGTATTTTCTGGAATGATAACGGCTATCCATCCATGCCCATCCCTTGTTCTTAATCAGCAGCCTGGCTAGGTCGGCGTTGCTTTCCGCTTCGGCGATTGCCAGCTTGGGCAGGTCGGCCTTTGGCTTAAATAAAGCGCATTTATTCCAAATAAGCCTCCACGCGCTACGCAGCTTTTCGTCTCCCTCAACCTCATCAATTTGATGTTTTTGATCTTTTTGAAGTTTGAACGTGTCGGACAAAATCGACAGCAGCTGTTCACCCAGCGTTTCGCCGAAATACTCTCCCAACAAGCTTTCATACAGCGCTTTCTGCTCGTCTCCCTTGCTGCTCTCGGACGTTTTCAATTCCACCAGATATACGGCACTCTCATCAGTCAGAACATAGTCGACCTTTGAACCCATGTTGCCATTGTTTTTTTTCGGATCGGCAATCGACATTTCCTTTGTCAGAAATACAACCGTCCCGCAAGGCGGCTTGCCAGCCTTTATCAAACCATCTTCCACGATCTCCGCGACGTAAGGCGTCAGCAGCGTGTCGAGGATCACCTCTGCTTTGATATTTGGGGTAAAATAATCGTTTACCAGCCACTTTTTAAGCTCTTGTTCCATGATTCCATCCTCTCGCGGACAAATCGTCTGCTTTTTTGACATCGTACCATATTTCTCCTGCGGGCGCAACTCCTCTCGGGACTTGCAACGGCGCCCAAAATCTGCGACAATACGTTTGTCCCTTTCCGAAATAAGGATATGTTATACTGCACACAACACGGAAGAAGGAGGCCACACTATGGAGTGGTATGAGGTGACAGGCTACGACAGCCGCAGGGACGTATATCACGAGGCGCGCAGTGCAATCGTGATGGCGCTCGACGAGCCGCTGAGCAATGAGGAAATGCTGCGGATATCAAAGCTAAACGCACCTTTTGAAACACCTTTCTTCACCAAGGCAGCGCAAGCGGACGGAACCTACGCGGTGCGTCTGTTCTGTCCTGCCGGGGAGCTTCCGTTCTCCGCTACCGCGCTTTTGGCGACCGCCGACGTCATCCTGAGCCAGACAGGCCGTACGGGCGTCAGGCTCGCTTACGGGCCGGACAAGGTCTGCTCGATCCGCATGGGCATCTGCGATTCGGATCGTTACGGTGCGGAAGCTCTGACCTTTGAGCCAAACCCCTATGGGAAAGATGGAATCTGTGAATTCACTTGGACAGACTTCGGCGAGGGGCTCTGGACGGATCAGTTCAATGACGATTTCTGGAGTGAGAACCAAGATGAAAACTGAAGCGACCGCAAAGACCACCCGTCTCCTCTCTACCTACCACCTCTTTCGCTACTGCGAGGAGGTGGAGGTCAACACGCTGACCAAAGCCTTTTCAGTCAGCGCAAAGACCGCACAGCGTGACATTCGGATGTTGGAGCGGGCAGGAGTGCTGCGGGTACGTTTCGATAAAAAGTGCGGCGCCTACGTCCCGGCGAGTCTTTCCACTGAGCCGATGTCTGAGGAAGATAACGAGACGCGGCTTAAATATCTGGAGAAGCTGCGCCGTCTCTGCACATTTATGGCGGGGCTGGAGGATTGCGACGGCAGCCCCATCGAGCTCTACCGCGCCCTGTTCCCCTCGCTGACGGCGCGCACACGACAGCGGGATTTCACGGAGCTACGGAAACTGGGGTACGTGCTGCGCTATGACGCGGCGTTTATGGACGAGCCTGGGGAATGGACGGTGGAGATCCCGACCGCGTTTGGTCTCGATACGATCCCGCAGGACATGGAATGGTGGTAAGAGGAGGGATACAGCATGGAAGAAACTTCGCTGGGCGTCGGGTTGGGCAGGATCGGAAACCATCCGCTGCGCGGCGGCTGGTGGATGCTCGACGCGGAAACGAGCGGATTCGACCCGCTGACAGACGACATCGTGGCGGTGTGTCTCGCCTATATGGAGGCCTATGAGATTCATCAGGAGGTTTCCTTCTGCGTGCGTCCGAAGTTTCCGCTCAAGCCGGAGATCGTGAAGCTCACCGGCATCACGCCGGAAGATCTGCAGGGTGCGGTGTCCATTGACAGTGCGGTAAAGCGGATCGGGATGTTTGTCGCGGACGCACCGCTGCTGGTCTACCACACCCGTTTCCTGCTACCGTTTCTGCGTGCCGCGTTCCACCATCACGCAAGCGAGGAATTTGATTACCCCTGTCTGTCGCTGTCAGGAACGTCGATGCGTGTACTTGGTGGCGAAAAAGAGCAGCGACTAGCTACGCTGGCGCGGCAGCTGCCCGCGCCGGAAGCTGACCTGCCCCAAGATCATTCCCTAGCAATGATGTATCGCGTTTCGACGGCGCTGTTCGAGCGTCTGGAGAGCCGTGGGGCGCGTACCGTGGACGACCTGCTTGCACTCTGCGGGGAGGAACAGCCATGAGTACCTATGTGTTCGGCGACATCCACGGCTGCTATAATGAATTTCAGAAGATGCTGGACAGGATCGGCTTTTCGGACGATGATCGGTTGATCCTTGCGGGCGATTATGTGGATCGCGGTCCGGATAGTCTCAAAATGCTGCATTGGTTGGAAAACTGTCCGAAGAATGTAACGCCTATTCGTGGGAATCACGATGAAGAGTTTGCTTCTTACGTCGATCTGCTGCGGCAAGTGGACGCCAAATGGAGCCTACAAACGCAGATTGATTCTCACGATGACCTTGTCGCGTTGTACGACACGGCAAAATACCTGTTCAAAACCAACGGTCTCAACGCCGCGTTATTCTTCGACCTCTACGGTACGATCGGTAAGCTGCTGCATACCACCGTGATCACGATGGCTGACCTGACCATCTGGCGGGACATGATCCGCAAAATGCCTTACTATGTCAAGTTGTCCGTACATCGCCGCCCTTGTGTGGTCGTACACGCGGGCTATCGTGAAAAGGACTTTGACAATGACGCGGATGCACAGGATTTTTACCTCTACGCCAGGGAGGAAGCATATAAAGGCGGCGGTATCCGCCATGGTATGGTGATCGCAGGCCACACACCCACTGTGTTGGAGGGGGAGTTTGCATACAACGGCGGCCGCGTATTCCACCAATACGATAAGTCGAAGGATTGCACATTCTACGATATCGACTGCGGCTGCGTATTTCGAGGAAAATACCCGAACGCTCGGCTCGCTTGTATCCGACTCGAGGATGAAACCATTTTTTATGTATGAGATGGAAGATCCCAACTTACCGGCCGTATTGGATCAATCCGAATCCGGTGATATTGCTCCTATGCCTCGCATATAACATGGTACGGCTCCAACCAGCCGAAAAACTACCAGGAGGCAATTATGGAAGGTTATAGCTTTAAGGACTTGAGCATCAAGGACTATCAATCCGCGCACAAATTCGCAGTCACACTGGTTCATGACCATATGTCATATGAGCGCATCGCCGTTCAACACGCGGCAGAGCAGATCCTCACGGCCGTTTTGGTCAACACCCTCTATGACGTTCGAAAGAAGGGAGAATCCTACGAAAACATCCGGAGCGTAGCTGAGGATATGGTTTCTTTACGGGAATATCCTGATTTTTCAAGTAATTTCATTAACAACAAATACTCAATTGACTCCGAAGAGATTGCTAATCTCGCATATATTGGCTTCTCCCGATGCAGCAAAGAGACGCAAATTACTGCTCTTGATTTGAGCATTGCCGTGCTTCACTCGCTCATTCTAAAGGATCGCATCAATGACCCGGATCTGCTAGTACCCGACCATCACCAAAAAGGGATCATTACGCTCGATCTCGCCGGTGGTACAATTGATTTCAAGGTCAACTCAATCTCAGAATCAACTACACCTCAGAATGCCTATTACACCTTTCCCATCGCAAATGTGGCAGACTGGCAGGCAATCATTAGTGGTAACCCTCATCGAGATGGCTATGCTCTTGATGGCTGGTATATCCAGCAAATCCAGCCGGAACTCCCCAACTGTTTGCGTGACTGCGACGAAAAGCCGCAGGTATTAGAAGAGCCAGTTGAATTTGTCAAAAACCCAAACGGACCGTTCCCAGTGTTTCTCGTTCCGGATACCATTCAGAATTGCCGCGATAGGATCTGGCTCAAAGCGCACTGGAGAAACGTGGAGAACGCTGCTTAATTCCGCGTAATTTGGCACCCATAACACTTTTGGAGGACCCCGCAGGCTTTGTCTTTGCGGGGTCCTCCATTTTCAGCAGTCTATTCGCGCATGGAGATGTGGGATCCTCTCTGCACACGGCTTCGAGGATTCTTCTCTGCGGCTACATATCTCACGGGGCGAGTAGCGCCCTTTTAAACATTTTCGGCCAGTGACCGCAGGGTCTCCCCGGCAAGCCGGTAAGTCGTCCAGTCATCCATGCGTACAGCGCCAAGAGAAAGGTAGAAGTCGATGCTGGGTCTGTTCCAATCGAGACATGCCCATTCAAGCCGGCCGCAGCCTCTTTCGATTGCCGTCTGAGCAAGATATCTCAGGAGGCCTTTTCCGTAGCCCTTCCCTCTATACTCCGGGAGAACAAACAGATCCTCCAGATAGATTCCGGCTTTGCCAAGCCAAGTAGAGAAATTATGGAAATAGAGAGCAAACCCTACCTCTTTTTCCCCATCCATCACAAAAACCACCTCGGCGACCCGCTTGAGGAACAGCCAGTCATTCAGCTGTGTTTCTGTGGCAATGACCTCATTGGCGGCATTCTCATACTCTGCCAGCTTCCTGATAAAATCCAAAATAAGGCCCGTGTCCGTTCTGAAAGCAGGTCGGAACGTCATATTCGTTGTTTTCCCATCAGATGCTTGCCTGTCTTTCAGTGCTTGGCGCAGCACATCCTTCCACGCCTCAAATGTGAGCAAAGTCACTGCTTCATCGGGGTCGCACCATTTTGCGTCCTCGATCTCCGATTCCTGAAGGGTAAGATCCTCAGCCACCGGCCGCGCTGCATACAGCACCACGGTCTTATCTATCTCATCCCGAATGTTATAGGAAAGCGTATATCGTCTTTTCTCGTCTATCTCGACTTCGATACCGACTTCCTCTCTCACCTCACGGTGGGCGGTCTCCAACTCCGTTTCGCCGGGTTCCATGTGTCCTTTGGGGAAATCCCAGAAATCTCGTCTTTTCTCATAGACCAGCAACACCTTCTCCCCGTTGAAGATGATGCAGCCACAACTCGTTTCCTTTTTCATTTATTATTTAATAATGTATGCGTCAACGATCTGCCCAATATACATCGTATGCGCATCTCGATTCGCCATTGGATTCGTGCCATCAACATCCTGCGGATACATCCTCTCGCGTATATCCTGCGGGATCAAAGACAAGTCTTGCTTCTGTGCATAGAGTACGCGGCATTCCAGCGTGATCGGATACTCCTTAATACCGGGTGTTTGGATAGTCTCTGCTGGTACGAGCGTCAGCTTTGCCTCAGTTGCTTTGTCTATATCACGACCCGACTTGCTCCCGCAGGCTCTGTTTATGGCCGGATCCGGATGTTCCAGCGGAATACTTACGGTGAACTCGCCCGTCTTGTCAAGTTGTGCCTTGGTATAGCGTCCTTCTCTCACATAGACCGTAAATGCGGGAACGCTCCATACGGTACCGACCGCACCCCAGCCAATGACCATTGAATTAAACTTATCACCATTTGTGTTGAGCAGCACACCTTGCGGCAAGGCTTCCGTTATCCTCTTAGCGTATTCCTTTACGTCGATTTTCTCTTTTAACATCTGTCAACCCTCCTTGAGCGCATAGTCGAGCGCTTTTTTCACACTTTCCTTGATCTTATCGTAGCTGTCAAAAATAGTGGCTTCGTATAGTTTTTCCTTCCCCGCAAAGATGGACGGTGTTGCAAAGTAATCATACTGCTCAATGATTTCAGGATGCTCGTTTTCCTCAATCCATTCAACACGCACATCCCGATACGCCGGTGTTTCTGCTTGCAGCTCATCCAGCGCTCGCCGCGCCTTAAAGCAGAAGGGACAGGTCTCCTGATGGAATATCGTCAGGTTCTTAGGCGTCGCATGATCTTTAAGATATTTCTTCTCCCCTGCGAGAATCAGCATTTTCTCCGTATTTGGCTCAATTTCGGCCTTTACGACCTGCTTTTCCCATCTATCAGGGGCAACATCTTCAATGGACAGAGAGATCGCCTCCTGTGGACATCCCCACACCTCAAGGAAGACCTCGTTGATTTTCTCTGCTAATCTTTTCTTCGTTTCCTCATCCTTGGGATACGCTTTGATTGCAATATATGGCATTTCAACAAACTCCTTTCCCTGTTTCGTGTATTATATATTGAATGTAGCGCCTCTGCAAGCCCATCTCCCTGCTTATTTTGATTGATTTCCGCCTTGCATTATAATATAATATTACCATGAATTCTTGACAGAATGGATCAAACTGCAAACCACTGGAGTACAGTTTCATGCAATATTACTTCGACTCAATTGCCTTTTGCGGTGGCGGCGGTAAAGGAGCATATCATATTGGTGTATGGAAGTCGCTGGAAGAGCATGGGCTTCTGCACGATGTTAAGGCTGTCTCGGGTACTTCGATCGGAGGGCTAAATGCCGTGCTCTTTGCCCTTGGTGATTTTGAGCATGCCAAGCAGATTTGGTATCAGGTACGAGAGTCTGACGTCTATCCCCCAAATACCGGTGACTCTAACGGGCTCTATTCGCGCGGAGGGCTGGCGCGGATACTACGCAAACTTGACCTGGGGCAGTTAAGGAACAGTCCTTATAGCGTCTTCATTAACATTTATAA
>JAFSLL010000014.1 GCA_017448455.1 Oscillospiraceae bacterium
CGAACTCAATTCATTGGCGCATGCCATGTATCATGATTTTATCTACCGGGTGCATCAATTGCGGGCGAATCCGCATTGTTCCCATGCCATCCAGAAATGCTGTGATTACATCGAATTGTCATTGGATCGGAAGATCCACGCCAAGGATTTGGCTGTCCTGGTCGGCTATACCGAATACTACCTGACTGAAAAATTTAAAAACGAAACCGGACTGTCTGTCAGCGATTATGTCAGAAACGCAAAAATCAACCGTGGGAAAATGCTGCTGCAGTCCACTGATCTGAGCGTCAGCGAAATCGCGGAGCGGCTGGCCTTCAATTCGGCTAATTACCTGATTCGCGTGTTCAAAGAACTGGAAGGCTGCACGCCCGCAGCCTTCAGGGAGAGAAGCTGAAGGCAGAACTGCATTAATCATTGCTAAAGCCTTTTCCCTATGTGTTTGACAATATCAAGATTGACGACATACTAAATAAGAGACTCTATGAAGCGGTATCACAGCGTTACCCAAGATTAACAGATGATTTCTTATCAGAACAGATAAAAAACGCATTAGTTGATGAATCGTCTGATTATTTTACACTAGAAATACCATCATGAACAATTCCAAAGGGGGCTGTTGCACAACCCGAAGCACAAAAAACGGAGCTTTCGTCCACTGAGGAGGTGGAAGAAAGCTCCATTTTGTTGTAAAATATCTTTGCATGAAAACCTTACAACAAGGAGAGTATATTTCCATTCAGTAGGGATGTCAACAGCTGAAACTGGAAATATGCGGCGGCAGGGAGTACAAGGCGGAAAAGGACGAATTCTATCGGCAAGTAAGCGCCCAGCTTGAGGAACTGGATTACAGGGAACTGTACAGCGCCTATTCGGGGATGATCCGAAAATCACAAGTCGAGCCAAGAATTCTGTTCGAGATCCTGGTATGTGCCTACATGGAAGGCGTGTATTCGAGCCGGAAGATTGAGCAGCTGTGCCGGAATCACATTCAGTTCATTCTGTTGCTGGACGGGCATGAAGCACCGGATCACTGTACCATCGCCCGGTTCAGGAGCGGCGCGGGGACCGGGAAAGCCATCGAGGGCCTGTTCTGGCAGTACGTGAACGTATTGGCTGAGAAAGGCTGGATCGACCAGGACGAGCTGTATGTGGACGGAACAAAGATCGAAAGCAAAGCGAATCGGTATACGTTTGTCTGGCGGAAAGCAGTAGAGCGGGAACTGGGCAAGATCCGGGAGAAAGCGCGCAGCCTGCTTGGGCTGGAAAGCGGCTATGCCACCAGAGGAAAACTAGCGGAGCAAGTGGAATCGCTGGAGAAAGAAATCAGCGAGGAAGGGCTGACGGTACAAAAGGGCCGCGGGCATCACAAGCCTGCAAAGATTCGTGAGCGTGACGAGCGGAAAGCCCTGTTGGAACGCTGGGAGAGTTATGAGCAGAAGAAGCGGATTCTCGGCGACAAGCGGAACAGCTATTCCAAGACAGACCCGGACGCGACCTTCATGCACATGAAGGACGACCATATGCGCAACGGGCAGCTGAAGCCGGGATATAACGTCCAGTTTGCGGTCAACAGTCAATTCATTGTTGGCCTGGGCGTCTTCCCGGACCGAACGGATTACGCGACGCTTCCACCCGTGCTGGAGATGCTGAAGGAACGATTGGGCTTCCGTTTTCGCCGTGTTGTGGCTGATTCCGGATACGAGAGTCTTGAGAACTACCGGTATCTGGATCGGCACAAGCAGGAAGCGTATATCAAGCCGAACAACTACGAGAGCAGCCGGACGAGGAAATTCAAGGCGCAGATCGGCCGAGCCGAAAACATGGGCTACTATGCGCCGGGAGACTACTACCTGTGCAAGAATGGGCGGATCCTGAGCAACGTCGGCACAGTGACAGAGCACGGCAAGGATGGAACGACGAGAGAAGTCACCCGATACAGATGTGAAGATTGCAGCAACTGCCCTTACAGAGCGGCCTGCTGCAAGGCCCGGGATCCGAATAAGCAAAAAGAACTGGTGGTCTGCCGCGAGTTCACCGAGTACCGGGAAGCGTCCTTGAGCCGAATCACAACAGAGGAAGGGAAACTGCTGCGGGTGAACCGCTCTATTCAGGCAGAAGGCGCCTTCGGGCAACTGAAGCACAACCGGAAGTTCGTTCGCTTCCTGACAGCTGGAAACGTCAAAGTCGCCTGCGAGCTGTTCCTGCTGGCGATATCCCAGAACATCCGGAAGGCTATTGTCAAGTGCAACACCGGGAAGCTGGAAAACCACATTTTGCGGCCCGTATCCCTGCTGAATTTCTGAATTTCCTGAAAATCCGCAAATCAAAAGCAAAGAACCAGGACCAGCCGGAAGCATCTGGGGTATGGCTCTGGTTTCTGTTCGTCTCTTTCGGTTATTCTATGGTCTTACTGGCACAGTCGTATATTGAAAAGGAGCTGCTGCAGATTTTGATGCTTCTGCAACAGCCCCTTTCCGGGGATACGGTTATTCAAGCATGGATTCTTCCCAACTGTCAAACGGTTTCAGTTCGAGCAGCTGCGCGACGGTCGGAGCAACATTGGC